>JAHEEL010000006.1:11596-20742 GCA_024640745.1 Actinomycetes bacterium | reverse complement strand
GGGACGACCTCGCCGACGCCGCGATCGACGACCAGATCCTCGAGGTACCGGTGAGCCTCCAGTCCTGGGAGCCGCCCTATCCGACCGCCGTCTATCGGTCGGACGGTGCGGACTTCCCGGAAGGGGAGCGGAGCCCGCTCACATGGACCGACCTTCCGCCGTCGGCGACGTCCGTCGACGATGAGGGCGTTGGTGAAGCGCTCATGGCTTTGGTTCGGCCCTGGTGGGACGAGTCGAGCGGGCATGCTGATGCTGTCCAGGTCGACGGCGATGCCCGCGCTGCGATACGAGCGCTCGGCCCGCACCGCGTTCGGCTGGCGGGAGTGGGTCTCTCGGAAGCGCTCTCGGCCATGGTGTGGACGGGGGCCAGCGGGGGGGCGTTCGGGAACCGTCGCGGCACGCCGGTCGGCCGCTCTCTCGCCTGGTTGGTGCTCGCCTCCGCGCTCGGCTACAGCGAGGTCCCGGACGATCCGGCTCTGCTCGCCGAGGCTGCCGAGCTGCAGTGGTTCCTGTGGGATCCCGGAGATGCAACCGGCGGCTGGGCCCTTCACCTCGCCGTGGAGGATCCCACTGACGGCGTCGCCTGGGCGGTGAGCGCCGTCGACATGGCGTAGCGATCGGCGGCGCAGACGGGCGGGTTGGCGCGTATCGTTGGGGTATGAGCGGTGGGCACGTGGTGGAGGGCACGACCGGGCGATCTCCGATCGCTGCGGCTGTGCTGTCTGCCGTCGTGCCCGGCGCCGGCCAATGGTATGCGGGGCGGCGCCTGCGCTCGATCCTGTTCTTTGCCCCGTTCGCGGCCATGCTCCTGGGAGCGGCGGTGGGAGCGGCCACGGGGGCATTTGGGCCCCGCACGCTCGTTTCGTGGGCGGTCCAGCCGCACCTCCTGCGATGGTCGCTCGGTGTGAACCTGGTGGTGTTGATCTGGCGGCTCACCGCCGTTGCTGATGCCTATGCGGTCGCCGGCGGTGGCCGTCGGTCACCCCGAGTCGCAGGAACGGTGATCGCCGTTCTGGTGGCCGTCGTCGTTGCGCCGCAGGTCGTTGCTGCGTCGTACACCGTGCGCGGGATCACACTCCTCGAAGAGGTGTTCGTGGCGGAGGCACCCATCGAGATGCCTGCGCCTGTAGCGGCACCGACGCAGGAGGTGCTGGCGCTGGAGGGGAAGCGCGGCCTGTTCGTGCCCGACGACCGACCACCCTGGGCCGACCCGGTGCGATTCGAGATACGCCGCTCCGCTCGCAACCTCGTGTTTCGCCCGGGCATCGGAGATCCCGCCGCAGTGGCGGCGTGGGCCGACATCGTGACGGCCCCTGAGCCGGAGGCACCCTTTCTTCCTTTCGAGGAGCGCGTTGGCGCCGACCGACTGACGATCCTGCTCGTCGGCGCCGATGAGGGGCCGGGGCGCGAAGGTTTGCGGACCGACACGATGATCGTGGTGACGGTCGACGTACAGACCGGCGAGGCCGCGCTGTTCGGCCTGCCGCGCAACTTCAAGCGCGTTCCCCTCCCGCAGGCATTTCAGCGGTCGTTCATCTCGCTCGAGAAACAGGCGATCAACGAGGAGGCGGTTGACGAAGACGGAGACGGCTATCCCGATACGTGGACCGACCGCGATGGCGACGGCATCCCCGATCGGCCGCGCTTTTCCTCATGTCGCTGTTTTCCCGAGATGCTCAATCGAGTCCGACAGCACACCATGGACTGGACCGGCACCTATCCGAACACGCCGGATCCCGGTCTCGCGGCGCTCCGCGACGTCATCTCGCATCTCATCGATCTGCCCATCGACTACTACTTCATGGTCAACATGGAGGGATTCGTCGACGTCATCGATTCGATCGGCGGTGTTGACGTCATGGTGACTGAGCCCTATCACGTTGCCGTGTCCGCTCCTTCCGAGGATTCGCCAAAGGCCCGTGTCAACGTGGAACCGGGGATGAACCACCTGACCGGTCTCGAGGCACTCGCCTACTCGCGATGGAGAATCGGCTCCTCGGACTACGACCGGATGAAGCGTCAGCGCTGCCTCATTCGAGCAGCGGCCGACCAGGCCGATCCGTTCACCCTGCTTCGCTCGTTCCACACGTTGGCTGACGTCATCGAGCGGTCGGTCGTGACCGATGTGCCGCTGGTCTTTCTCCCCGACATGGTGGACGTGCTCGGCCGAGTCAACCTCGACACCATCACCACCGTCGGGCTCGTGCCGCCGCGGTACAACAGCGGTCGTACCCCCGGTGGCTATCCGATCCCCAATGTGAGCCGCATCCGCGCGAAGGTCGCTGAGGTGGTGGCAGGCGGCGGTGCGGAAGCCGACGCCACCACGGCGGACGAATGCGGGATGTAGGAGGCAGATCGTTGCGGTGACCGTGCAGCCGGATTCGGTCACGACCCGGCGCCGAGTGGTTGCGGTCTACCGCAGGTTGGCGCGGGCGGCCTGTGGATCGTCGACGGTCACGGCGAAGTGGAGCCCTTCGGCGTTGGAGTGGAGGAGGTACATCGAGTCGATGTTCACGCCGGCGTCGGCGAGCCGCTGTGCAACGGCGGCAAGAGCGCCGGGCTCGTCGGGAAGGAACGTATCGAGGACCAGACGTTCTTCGAAGTGGAGCCCGGCATCCTGGAGCACGTGACGCGTTGCGTCGGCGTCGTCCGGCATGAGCCGAAGGAGGCTCTCATCGTTCGAGCCGATCGCCGCGAGCGACTGGATGTGGACACCGGCATCGGCAAGGCGTCGCGCCAGGGTCGCGAGCTGGCCGGGCTGGTTGGCGAGGGTGACGGAGAACTCCTTCATGGAACCATTCTATGCCATGAGTCCCCCGCGTGGATCGCGATCACGATGTCGCGGGTACGCGGCGTCTGCACGATTCGAACGATGACCGGGAAGAGCAGGGTTGCCATCATGGCAATGACGACCACGATCACGATCACCGATCGAATGATGCGTCGGCGCCGAGCCTGCTCGAGCTCCTCCGGAGTGAGTTCGTCGTCCATCGGGTGATTCTGGCTCACTCCAGACTCCATGCCTATCGAACATATGTTCGATTAGAGTGTCGATGTGGCACGATACGCCGAACTCCACGCGCATACGAACTACAGCTTCCTGGACGGAGCCTCTCATCCCTACGATCTCGTTCGTCGCGCGAGCGAGCTGGGCTACACAGCCCTGGCCGTCACCGACCACGACGGATTCCGAGGTGCGGCAAAAGTCCACGTTGCCGCCCGCGAGATCGGCCTGCCGATCGTGTACGGAACGGAAGTGGGTCTGAGTCGCGAGCCGCCAGGCCCAACTCGCCAGCCGCCGGTCGGTCTGAGTCGCCGGTCCGAGGCATTGGTGCCCGCTCGGGTGCGGCGAGGGAGGATTCGGCGAATGCATGGGAGCAAGCCGTTGAATCTCCCGGCGACCGACCATCTCGTGCTCCTGGCGCCGGATCCGGCGGGGTACGCGGCGCTGAGCCGGTTCGTGACGCTCGGCCAATTCCGCGGGGAGAAGGACCGGCCCGGCTACCGCTACGCCGACCTCGACACTGCGTCGCAGGACGGGAGGCTGGTAGCCCTCACCGGATGCCGCGAGGGGGCCGTCCCACGGGCCGCCCAGGACGGTGACCTCGCGGGGGCCATGGAGGCCGCGGCAAAGCTCCGCGAGATCTTCCCAGGGCGCCTCTACATCGAGCTGACCCACCACGGGATGCCGGACGACGACGAACGCAACGACCTCCTCGTCGAGGTGTCGCGCCGCCTCCAGATCCCGTTCGTTGCGACGAACAACGTGCACTACGCCGATCGGGCGGATGCCGATCTGGCCGAGGTGCTCGCCGCGGTGGCCGGACGGCGCGATCTCGAGACCGCCGACGGATTCCGACCGGCGACCGATCTGCGCCACCTCCGGCCACCGCACGAGATGGCGGTCCGGTTCTCGCGATACCCGGGGGCCGTCGAACGCGCCGCGGACGTTGCCGCTTCGCTTGCCTTCGACCTCGATCTCCTTGCGCCGGAGCTCCCGGACTTCCCGAAACCTGGTGCCTTCACCACGGAGGACGAGTACCTGCGCCATCTGGTCGACGAGGGAGCGCGAACCGTCTATCCGGGCCGGTCCGACGGGATCGACGACGCTGCCCGACGGCGGCTCGATCACGAGCTCGCGGTGATCACCGACCTCGGCTTCTCCGGTTTCTTCCTCGTTGCGTGGGACATCGTCGGTTTCGCGCGCTCGCAAGACATCTACTGCCAGATTCGCGGGTCCGGGGCGGACTCCGCGGTGTGCCGCTGTCTCGGGCTGACTCGCGTCGACCCGATCCGCCTCCATCTCCCGTTCGAACGATTCCTCTCCGAAGAGCGCGGCCGTCCGCCTGATATCGACATCGACTTCGAGGCGGAGCGACGCGAAGAAGTCATCCAGTACTGCTATCGGCGCTACGGCCGAGAACGGGCAGCCATGGTTGCCAACGTCATCACCTACCGCGCCAAGTCGGTGCTCCAGGACGTCGGGAAGGCCTTTGGCCTCACCCAGGCGCAGGTCAACGGCCTCACTCGCTATCTCGATACCCACAACCCGGCATCGATCGGAGAAGCGGTCGATCTCCCGGCCGGATTGACCAGCGAGCTCATCATCGATGTCTGTCGCCGTCTCGACGGTTTTCCGCGCCACCTCGGCATCCACTCCGGCGGGATGGTGGTCGCACGCCGTCCGCTCTGGCAGACGGTCCCGATGGAGTGGGGGCGGATGGAGGATCGTTCGGTGCTCCAATGGGACAAGGACGACTGCGCGACGATGGGCATCGTCAAGTTCGACCTGCTCGCGCTCGGTGCGTTGAATGCCATGCACCTGACCGTCGATCTGATCGAAGAGACGCACGGCATCGACCTCGACCTCGCCATGATCCCGCAGGAACCCATCGTGTACGACGTGCTGACCCGCGCCGACACGGTCGGGATCTTCCAGGTGGAGTCGCGGGCCCAGATGGCGACGCTGCCGAAGCTGAAGCCGAGGAGCTTCTACGACCTGGCGATCGAGGTGGCGCTGATCCGGCCCGGGCCCATCCAGGGACAGTCGGTTCATCCGTTCCTTCGCCGCCGCAACGGCGAGGAACCGATTCGCTATCCGCACCCGTCGGCAGAGCCGATTCTGAGGAAGACCCTGGGTGTTCCGATCTTCCAGGAACAACTCATGGAGCTCGCAAGGATCTGTGCAGGATTCACCCCCGGCCAGTCCGACCGGCTGCGTCAGGCAATGACGCACAAGCGGGCATCCGAGGCCATGGATCGGCTGCGTGAGGAGCTGTTCGCGGGAATGGCCGCAAACGGGATCACGGGAGCGTCGGCCGACGAGATCTGGGAGAAGCTCCAGGGGTTTGCCTCGTTCGGCTTCCCGGAGAGCCATTCGGTCTCGTTCGCGTACATCGTCTATGCGGCCGCCTGGCTGAAGTACCACTGGCCCGCCGAATTCTTTGCCGGTCTCCTCAATGCGCAGCCGATGGGCTTCTACACCCCCAACTCGCTGGTGCAGGACGCGCAGCATCACGGTGTTGTCGTCCTGGCCCCCGACGTGAATCGCTCCGAGTATGACTGCACGATCGAGCCGATCGAGTGTGATCCGATCGACGTCGTCGAGTACCTCACCGGTGGGTGGAGGCGGGGGAGGGGGCCGATCGACGATCCCATCCGTCCGGCGGTTGCCCTGCGGATCGGGCTGCGGTATGTGCGGAACCTCGGCGAAGGAGACATCGCCCGCATCGAGGCGGCGCGTCTGACCGGCGGCGCCTTCGCGTCTCCCGAGGACCTCGCTCAGCGTACCGGCCTGCCCCTCGACGCGTACGAAGGGCTCGCCGCATCCGGTTCGCTCGTCCCGATCGGTCTGGGTCGACGGGAGGGTCTCTGGACGGCCGGGTCCCTCACCGAGATGGGGCCCGATCGCCTCTCGCTTCCTCCCGGTGATGGAGTCCCGCACCTGGCAGAGATGACGACCTCCGAGCGGGTGCAGGCCGACCTGTGGTCGACCGGTATCTCCACCACGCACCCGGTCTCCCTGGCGAGAAACGCCCTGGAACACCATGGGTGTGCCCCCATCGGCCGAATCCTCGACGGGCGCCGCCACGGCACGCGCGCCCGCGTCGGCGGGATCATCACCCACCGACAGCGACCTTCGACTGCCCGCGGGGTGCGATTCCTCAATCTCGAAGACGAGACCGGCCTGCTGAACGTGGTCGTGCTTCCCCAGGTGTGGGAAGCCCACTATGAGGTCGCACGAAAGGCGGTTGGGGTCGTCATCGACGGAGTGGTCGAGCATGTCGACGGTGTGACGAACTTCGTCGCCCACCGGTTCGAGCGTTGGTCCATCGACGCCGCCCCGTCACGAGATTTTCGATAATCGGCCTTCATTTTCGACCGCCGGTTTGCCGATGAACACTGAGAAGTCGGAGATGGAGGATCGATGACCAAGATGTTCACCGGAGCTGTGATGCTCCCAGGAGAGGCGGGAACCGGCCTCGAGGCCACGCTGAGCCTCGGCCCGGAGCGGGTGACCCTCAGTGCCGGCGAAAGCCAGTTGGGCTCGTGGGACCGTGCCGACTACCTCATCACGCCCGAGAGCAACGGAGCCTTCGGGCTGACGCTCGGTGGCGAGACGCTGCTCTTCCGCCCCGATTCTCCCTCTGAGTTCTCGAGCACGTCGTCGGTGCCGATGGCCGAGCCGCTCCTGGCACGAGAGAAGCCCGTGGCCACGGACGCCGCCGATACGGAGGCGACGGAGGACGACTACATCAACGCAGCGATCACCGGCATTCGCCCCCTGAAGGACCCAACCGACGACGGCGGCCTCTCCAAGGGATTCGTAGCGGTCATGAGCGTTCTCGCCACGTTGGTGTGTCTCGCCGCGATCGTGACGGCTGCGCTCGTCTGATTCGGGCGGTGGTCTTCGCCCGTCGATGGTGACGCCTCGCCCGACCGTCATGGAACGTGCGAGCCGATCGGTCGCACGGAGTGCGAGCATCGTTCGGTCCGCCATTTGCTGAACCGGACGGCGACATGCCCGTCCGGAGCGGCCCCGACGCACGGTACTCAGCCGGTTGCCGCGGCTCGCACGACCCGGATTGCCTCAGTGGTCTCGCTGTCCGAAACATCGAGGTGGAAGACCGCTCGAATCCTGGTGGGTGCGAGCGCGAGGGTGTCGACGCCGCGGTCTCGTAGCGCTGCCGCGAACCCGGGCGCGTCCGCAACATCGAAGAAGACGATGTTGGTCTGCACGGACGCCAGGTCCACGGTGACCCCATCGAGTTCGTTGATCGCTTCGGCGAAGCGTCGGGCATGTTCGTGGTCCTCCGCGAGGCGCTCGCGGTGATGGTCGATGGCGTAGAGGGCGCCCGCGGCGATGATTCCCGCTTGGCGGAAGCCGCCGCCGTACAGCTTCTTGAACCATCGTGCCCGGTCGATCAGTGCCTTCGATCCGACGAGGGCGGATCCGATGGGGGCTCCGAGGCCCTTCGAGAAGCAGACGTTCACGGTGTCGGCGGTCGCTGCATAGCGGTCGAGCGAGATATTCGTTGCGGCCGACGCGTTCCAGAGCCGAGCCCCGTCGAGATGAACCGACAATCCGAGATCTCGCGCCGCCTCACGCACCGCCGTCATGGCCTCGATCGGCCAGACGGTGCCGCCGGCTTCATTGTGGGTGTTCTCCATGGTGACGAGCGTCGTCGGATCGAAGAGCCCCGGCGGCAGTTCGGGCGACGGGGGCGGAGCCGCTGCGATGAGCTGGTCGGGCGTGAAGACGCCGTGCATTCCATTGACGGGGACGATCGACACACCGGCAAGTGCCGCCGGCGCGCCGCTCTCGTGGATCCGGATGTGGGCTTCGGCTTCCATGACGACGCGATCACCATGGCGGGTGTGGACTCGCAGGCCGATCTGGTTCGCCATGGTGCCGGAGGGCACGTAGACGGCGTCTTCCTTGCCGAGGAGGGCTGCTACGCGTTCTTCGAGGCGGATGACCGTCGGGTCGTCACCGAGGACGTCGTCTCCCACGGGCGCCGATGCCATGACCGCACGCATTGCCGACGTCGGGCGCGTGACTGTGTCTGAACGGAGGTCGATCATTTGAGATCCCAGTCATCTCCGTCGAACATCCTCGGATGAAGGGCGTAGGCGAGAACCCCGCGGGATCGAGGGGCCCAGCTCCACGTTGGGGCGTCGAGATCGAACCCGAGCACGGTGGCGGTGCGCACGGCGATGCGTCCGCCGGTGATGTGTGCAGCAAGCTGGGACCATGTGGGTTCGTGCCCGACCAGCATGAGCCGCTCGGCATCGGCGCCGCACCGAGCAGCGACCTCCAGCGCCTCGTCCGGACCTGCGCCGTACAAGGCTTCGGCGATCTCGAGTGGGGCGCTCCAACCTCCCGAGAGGCGGGCGATGGCCGCGGTGGTTTCGGCTCGCGTCGCGGGTGACGTCACGACCCGATCCGGCACCTCGCCCATCTTCCGGAGCAGGACGCCCATCGTTTCGGCAGCGCGCTCACCGCGTCGGCTCAGTGGGCGATCCCGATCACCGCGATAGGTGGCATTCCAGTCCGACTTCCCGTGGCGAAAGAGCATGAGGCGTGGCATGGGTCGAGGTTACCGCCTTCGGTCATCCCCCGGCCGTCGAGGCGAGCATCACCTGAGCGAGGTAGTAGAGCGGGAGGCCGACTACTCGGTTGACTGCGCCGGGGGCGACAAACTGATCCCGCGCGACCGCCGCGTCCGACGCATAGAACAGGACCGCTCCGACCGGAATCAGAGCGGTTTCGCCACCACCGTATGCGCCGACGGCGACGACGACCATGATGCTGATCACGATGAGGTAGGCGACGACGGGGCCCCGCATGCTGCCGACGTGGGGGGCCAGCCACCGCCAGACGAACCCTCCGACGATCGCAAGAACGATCGCCGCGAGGGCGACTGCCGCAGGATTCACGCCGAGGGTTCCGAACGCGATCGCATACGCAAGGTGCGCGACGAGGAACGCGACCAGACCGCCGACGAACGCTGCGCGATCGGAGTACGTGAGCAGGAGGTCTCCGCACCACGACAATGCCAGGGCGATGAGGACGGTACGTCCGTAGGCGCCATCGAGCGCCCCCACCGATATCGCCACCAGGATGAACCCGGTCGATGCGACCA
>JAHEEL010000006.1:0-11586 GCA_024640745.1 Actinomycetes bacterium | reverse complement strand
CCTCGGCCCAGACGAGTGCGCCGACGGCGACGGCGGTGAATGAGACGGCAACGGCCAGCATCGCGTTCGAGCCTATCGCTCGATCCGATACCATCCACATCGAGAGGAAGGAGTCCGAATGCAAATCAGCGACACGATGACCGCTGCGCTCAACGACCAGATCACGATGGAGCTCCAGGCGGCGCACAACTACCTGGCGATGGGTGCGTGGCTCGAATCCGCGGGGTTCTCCGGCATGTCGGCGTGGATGCAGGCCCAGTCCGTCGAGGAGACCACTCACGCGATGAAGTTCTATCAGTTCGTGCTCGACCGCGGTGGGCGGGTGAAGATCGGAGCGCTCGATGCTCCGGCATCCGAGTTCGAGTCGGTGGCCAACGTCTTCGAGACATCGCTCGCGCAGGAGCGGGATGTGTCGGCGGCCATCAACCGCCTCTACGCGTTGGCGACCGACGAACGCGACTTCGCTGCGGTCCCCCTGCTCGATTGGTTCGTGACCGAGCAGATCGAGGAAGAGGCGACGGTCTCACAGATTCTCGACGACCTCGCGTTGGCCGACGGCGGTCCGCAGGCCATGCTCTTTCTCGACCGGGAGCTCGGCGCCCGCGGCGGCACCGAGTAGGGATCAGCTCGTTCAGGCAAAGATCGGTGGCCTCCGGTCTTTCCAGGGTCGTGCTTGCTCGAGTTGCCCGGCGAGCGAGAGCAGGGTCTCCTCAGCGCCGAAGCGCCCCAGGAAGTGCGAGCCCACGGGGAGGTCGTCCGCCGTCCAGTGGAGCGGCACCGACATCGCAGGGAGACCGGCGAAGTTGCCGAGTGGCGTGAATGCGACGTATCGGTAGATCCGTTCGATCAGCTCTTCCCACGGCAGGCTCTGATCGAAGTGGCCGAGGGGGACCGGAGGTGACCCGAGCACCGGCGTGAGCAAGAGATCGTGGTGGGTCAGAAATGCGCCGATCCGGTGTGCGATGGTCTGGAGTGCTGCTTCCGCGCTCATGAGGTCGGCCTGTGAACGCCGGCTCGACCGATCGGCGAGTTCGAAGGTGAACGGCTCGAAGGCCGGCAGTCCCGACGAGCGTTTGTCCATCCGGGCAATGATCCGCATCGTTGCTTGGTCTCCGGCGAGGCGTCGAAGGCGCCGAACCGCGGGGAATCGCTGGGTCGCTCCGTCGAGCACGAGGCCGAACGCGTTGGCGGCCAGAGCGGCCCAGACTTCGACGAATGCCTCAGCCATCGTGGCTCCATCGACGGCCGGTGACGCTTCGACAACGTTGTGCCCGAGCTCCTCGAGGACTCCCACGGTCTCACGCACGGCGGCTTCACAGTCGGGGTGCACTCGATCGCCGCGGAAGTCATGAACGCTGAACGCGATCGTGAGCTGCGGCGGATCGCGATCGACGGCTGCAGCGAACGCCGCAGACGGCGGCGGCGCCCAGTAGCGATCACCGGGTACCGGACCGTGCACGGCATCGAGGAAGGCGGCGCTGTCGCGTACGGTTCGCGTCACGGCATGCTCCGATGAGAGGTAGTCGACCGGGCTCCCCGGAGACCGAGGGTTCCGACCCCGTGAGGGCTTCAAACCGAACAGGCCTGTGGCGGACGCCGGGATCCGGATCGAGCCTCCACCGTCGCTCGCCTGCGCAAGCGGGACGATACCGGAAGCAACAGCCGCAGCGGCCCCGCCGCTCGATCCACCGGCCGACCGGCTGAGGTCCCACGGGTTCCTGGTCGGGCCGTGCAGCGTCGGCTCCGTGGTCGGGAGCAGGCCGAACTCCGGAGTGTTGGTTCGGCCGAGGTCGATGAAGCCGGCCTCGTCGATCCTGTGGCGGAACTCCGACGTCACATCGCCGACGTAGGCGCGGAAGAAGACGGAGCCGAACGTGACGGGAACGCCTTGCTCGACGACCAGATCCTTGATCAGGATCGGTACCCCGGCGAACGAACCGGGCCGGACTCCGTCGCGCGCCTCGCTGGTGGCGACCTCAACGCGGTCCCATACGACGGCGTTGACGACCGGGTTGACGGCCGCAAGTCGTGCCGCTGCGGCTGCGAGTAACTCGGTCGGGTGCACTTCCTTGCGCGCCACCAGATCGGCGAGCCCGACGGCGTCGAATTCGTGATAGCCGGAGAACGCTTCCATTCGTGCCAATCTATCGCACGGCGGCGCTGGTCTCATCCGAATCGCCGGGCTCTCTGCAAGCGCCTATCGTGCGCCAATCCCCAGAAGAAGGTGAGCATGGCTTCATCCGTATCGGCCGTTTCGCAGCGGGCCATGGCGGTCGCGGCTTCGGCAACCCTGGCAATCTCGAATCAGGCGGCGGCGCTCCGCGCCGCCGGTCAACCGGTCATCGGGTTCGGAGCGGGAGAACCCGACTTTCCGACACCGGACTACATCGTCGACGCAGCTCGTCGAGCCGTCGACGATCCGGCGACACACCGGTACACCCCCGCCGCCGGTCTACCGCCCCTCCGCGCCGCGGTCGCCGCAGCCACCGAACGTCATTCGGGGCTTGCTGTGGAGCCGTCACAGGTGATGATCACGAACGGTGGAAAACAGGCCGTGTACCTCGCCTGTCAAGCGCTGCTCGATCCCGGTGACGAGGTGTTGCTCCCGGCCCCCTATTGGGTGACTTATCCCGAGGCGATCGGCCTCGCCGGTGGTGTGACGGTGGCGGTGCCAACGAATGACGAGGGCGGCTTTCAGGTCACGGTTGAACAACTCGAAGCGGCGACGACTGATCGAACGAAGGTTCTGATCTTCGTCTCGCCGTCCAATCCGACCGGCGCGGTGTATGCGCCTGACCGCATGGCCGAGATCGGCCGGTGGGCGGCGGATCGAGGGATCTGGGTCCTGACCGACGAGATCTACGAATACCTCGTCTATGGGGGTGCCGTGTTCCATTCACTTCCCGTCGTGGCGCCCGAGATCGCCGACCGGACCATCGTGGTCAACGGCGTTGCCAAGACGTACGCGATGACCGGCTGGCGCGTTGGCTGGCTCATCGCTCCCGAGGACATCACGGCAGCGGCAATTCGTCTCCAGAGCCACATCTCGTCGAACGTCGCGAACGTGTCTCAACGTGCGGCCCTTGCCGCCGTCGAGGGCCCGCTCGACGCCGTCGAGGCGATGCGCGAAGCGTTCAACCGCCGCCGCCTCGCGATGATGCGCCTGCTTGGCGAGGTCCCTGGGGTCACCTGCCTCGAACCTGAGGGGGCGTTCTACGCCTTCCCGAACATGACGGGTCTGCTCCGAAGGGACCTGGGCGGCCGAACGGCGGAGTCGACGATGGACCTGGCCGCGCTCCTGCTCGATGAGATCAACATCGCGATCGTCCCCGGGGAGGCTTTCGGCGCTCCGGGATATGCCCGCTTGTCGTTTGCGCTTGCCGACGAGGAACTCGAGGAGGGCCTGACGCGGCTCGTCGATTTGGCTACCTGAGGCGGTCGATCTCGTCGACGACCTTCTCCCACGCCGTCGTACTGGTATCGGTCAGCGCATCGTGGCCTACGCCCTCGAGTTCGTGATAGACCACGGTGTCTCCCTCGTCCGCCGCGCGCCCGGCGAATGACCGGCTGATCTCCGCCGGAACCTGAGCGTCCTGGTCGCCGTGCACGATGAGGAGCGGGATGCCGATCGGCAGATTCTTGATCGGCGAGGCGGCAACCAGGCGGTCCGGCGACTGCTCCGGTGTGCGCCGCATGAACGACTCGACGGCACCGTCTCCGATGCCGGCTGCGTGGGCTGCCTCGAGGTCGCCGATGGGCGCAAGCGCGGCGATGGCGGAAATCGGGACTTCCCGCATGTTGGCGGCTGCCTGGAGTGCGAGATGCCCCCCGGAGCCGTGGCCGATCAGCACGATCCGATCCAGGTCGAGAGCATGTCCCTCACCGAACTCGAGGAGCGCCCCGATCGCCGCCGCCACGTCGGCCGTGGTTGCTCGCCATCCGCCGCCCGCCCCGACCCGGGCAAACTCGATGTTCCAGGTCGCCCACCCGCGCCGAGTGAGGTCGACGGCGGCCGGATCGAGCAGGTCCCGTGCCGCCGTGTCACGCCAGAATCCGCCGTGGATGAGAACAGCAACCGGGTGGGGCCCGTCCCCCTTCGGTAGCCGCAGGTCACCAACGTTGTCGGCGTGGGGTCCGTAGGCGATGATCTCGACCGGCCACGCCGCACGCGCGGTGAGATGCCGAATCGCATCCCGGTAGCCGACGATGCCGCGACCGTAGATGGTGGTTGAGCAGACTTCGGAGATCACCGAGACCCGACGCCACGGTTCACGGGCTCGCACATTCGAGATGTGGACCTCCACCGTGGGGATGCCGATGGCTTCGATTGCGTCCCGGACGGCGTAGGAGTAGTGAGTGAGGGCTCCCGGGTTGATGACGACGCCGTCGGTGTCCCTTGCCGCATGGAGGCGATCGATGATGTCACCTTCGTGGTTCGACTGGTAGGTCTCGGCCTCGCAGCCGGCATCGTGTGCCCAGTCCCGACATGCAGCGTCGAGGTCTTCGAGGGTGGCCGTTCCGTAGACCTCCGGTGACCGGGCCCCGAGCAGATTGAGGTTCGGGCCGTTGATGATGACGATGCGCATGGCCGCTAGTTTCGAGCGGTACCGGCCGAGGCGCAAGGGCCGATGGTCACGGCACGTGCATCGGAGCGAGTTGGCGGGCTCTGGCGAGCGTCAGATCGTCGATCGAAGTCTCTCGGACTGCTGCGGCATCCGAAAGCGTCTCGATGATCGAGTCGATGGCAGCCGACATGGTGATCCCGGGCGCGACATCCTCCACTGAACCCGTGGTCGAGGGGTCCCAGTCGATGCCGAGCGCCGCGTACGTCGGAATCAGGACGTCACGTACCGCATCGGACCGGCCCACCACCAAAACGCCGCCGACGTGTGCCGCACCTCGGCCGAGGCGTTGGCCGAGGCCGGCGAGCTTGATCCGGCCCGCATGGTGCACGCTGAACTCGCCCGGGCAGTACTCGCCCGGGATCTCGCCGACCGCGCTGGGGACTCCAAGGCGTGTGAGAGCGCCGGTGAGCACGGCCGCCGCGGCAGCAAACCGGTCCCGGATGCCGCGCACGGGATCCGGCGTCGGAATGGTCCACGAAACGGCCAGCGTCTTCTCGTGAAACACTGCGGCGCGGCCTCCCGGGAGCCGAATGACGGGGGCGTAGCCGTGGTTGCGGACGATCTCCACTGCACGGTCGAAGCCGGCCGTCAACCGATCGTGCTTTCCGAACGCAACGACCCGCGATGGAACATGGACCCGGAACGTCTCCGGCAGCTCTCCCGCTGAGACTCGGTCGAGGAGGGCATGAGTGACTCCGGTGTCGAGGCCGGTGCTGTCGTCGAATCCCGACAGAACAACCGAGAGAGGCCGATCGTGCATCGGACGAGCGTAGGAACATGACCGACGGTATTCGCCGATCGGTGGCACACTTGGCGGCGTGCCAAGGTTATTGCGTGCGTCCATCGTGGTCCCTGTGATGGCCCTCGCGCTCACCCTCAGCGGCTGTGGCGAAACCGGCCCGTTCGAGCGAGTCGGGGAAGTGTCCGCCGCCTGGGTGACGGCCGCGACGCTCCCAACCACGACCGCGCCACCGGTCGTCGCTGAGGTCGGCGATGAAGGACTCATCGGTGCAAGCGACATCATCTGGGCAAACGACGACATCGGAACGGCCATCCCCGCAGACGACCCGCAGGGCATGATCGCAAGTGTGTGGACCCGGCAGCTCGGCAGCCGCTTTGTACAGGCGAGTCGCGTCGAGATCGCCATCGCCCTGCCGACGATCCGTTTCCCGGAGGCCGTGCCCGAGGACGTGAGCTGGGTGACCAGTCAGCTGGTGTACGACCCGACCCTCGAGGTCCTCGATGCAGACACGTCTGCGGCGTTCGGGTTCTGGACCGTCGAGCCCTACACCGCAGAGAGTGGGCGAGTGGCGGTACTCCGCGTAGGTGGGGTGCCCGACGGTATCGGCGCTGCCAAAAGCGACGTTGTGCCCATCATCGTCCCCGACGGCCTGAGCCTCGGATGGACCGAGGCCGGGCTGCGCTACGAGCTGTTCTGTCAGGCATCGATCGCCGAAGCGGTGTGCAATGCGCTCGCCGACTCGTTCGTGCCCCTGAGCGAGCTTCTGCCCCGATGAGGGCCCTCGCCGCTATCTGCGCTGCCGTCGTCGTGCTGGCCGCGTGCTCGAGCAACGGGATGCCGGTCGACGAGTACGCCGCTGCGGTCGAAGGAGAGGCGACCGACTACGCCGACGAGGTCTCCGGCCTCTTCGAGCAGAACGTCGGCGACCTGAACACGGCGGTGTCCCGCATGCAGGACGAAATCGAAGGCGAAGCGCTCGCTACCGCAGCGTTGGCTGAGACGGCTCGACTGGCGTCGATGCTGTTTGCCGGCATCAGCGACGCCAGCGATCGATACATGACGGATCTCGACGCCCTCGACGCTCCGTCATCACTCGAGGTCGAGCACCGCGCCTACCTCGACGCACTCGCCGCGTCTCGTGAGGGAACGGATGCTCTGCTGTCGGACCTGGCCGCTGCGACGACGTTCGACGACATCGATCGAGCCATCGGCTCCTCCGGATTCTCCGACGCCCAGCCGCGCGTCGATGCCGCCTGCAAGAACCTCCAGCAGGCAATCCAGGCGCAGGGTCCCTCCGTCGATCTGCGATGCATTCGCGCGGGATGACCACGGACGGCCCCCGGGCAGCTCCGCTGCGTCCGCCGCTCACGCTGCGCATTGCCTGTGTCGTGGCGCTCACTGCCCTGCTCTTTTCGGCCTGCACCGCATCGGACGGGCGTCCTGCCACAACGGAGGCAGCCGCCGGGTGTGCCGACGTGGTTGACGGCACCATCGAGTGGTCGGGAACGGGCTACCGCGTCACGGCGACGGTTCGCAGCGCCGACACCGGCTGGGATCGATATGCCGACGCGTGGGAGGTGCGGGCACCCGACGGAGCGGTACTCGGCGTGCGCGTCCTCACGCATCCCCACGTCGAGGAGCAGCCGTTCACCCGGTCCCTCGACGGGGTGGCAATCCCCGCATCGACGGGGAGCATCGAGATCGCGGCTCGCGATTCCGTGGTTGGATTCTGTGGGGAGACATTCACCCTGGCGGTGCCGCCGGGCCGGTGACCCGCGGCGGCCGCTGCCGTCGAGATGACCCGATCATCGAAACGCGCTAGTCGCCGCGACCGTCCAAATCGCCGGGCTCGTCGCGATGCGGCGCAGGCACCACGAGCACGGTCTTTCCCGACTCGAGCATCACTCTTGCCGAGATGCTCTCCCACGCGTCGCGCTTGAAGATCGGCCGGGTAGCGCCCAGGATGACGACGTCGGCGCCGAGCGAGTCCGCCGTCTGTGTGATGCCGGTGGCCGGGTCGTCGCCCTCGACGAAGCGCACATCAGATGGGATGCGGGCCGAGTCGAGCGCAGCGTGGATCGGTTCCACGGTCTTGCGACCGCGTTCCTCGAGATAGCGGGCCACGGTTTCTTCGCGCCCTTCATCCGAGGCAAGCGGCCTTCCGTCTCCGGCATGGAGATCTTCGAGGAAGGCTCGCGGTACCTCGATCACGGTGATCAAGGTCACTCGCCCGTTCTGGCCGAGGAGGTGGCGGGTGAACTCGACGACCGGTTCCGGGCTGAGCACGCCCGACGTGGCGATGAGCACGTGCATCCAGCCATCCTAGGGTGGAGGCGCCGAAGACGACACGAGGAGGATTCATGGACGCTGAAACCCTCAATGCGGTTACGTGGGCCATACCGAATGTGCTCTGCCTCATCGGATCTCGAAGTGACGACGAGTGGAACGGCATGACGCAGTCGTGGGTGACACAAATCTCGATGGAACCGGTGCTGATTGCGATCTCCGTCGACCGAAAGGCGGTCACGAATCGTCTCATTCATGCCGGTGGCGCATTCTCGGTCAATCTCTGGGACCGAGACGATACGAAGGTGTTCCGCACGTTCTCGAAACCGGCAACCCGGATTGGGAGCACGCTCAATGACCGCCCGGTGCGCGAAGGCGTGACCGGCGTTCCGGTTTTCGAAGAAGCGGTCGCCTGGCTCGAGTGTCGCGTTGCGCAGGCCATCGACGTCGGCACCCACGATCTGTTTCTGGGGGAAGTCGTCGATGCCGGCTTTCGTGAAGGCGGTCGGGAGATGGCGGTCGCGAGGATGGAAGACACCCGCATGAAGTACGGTGGCGTCCGGCGAGGCGGACACTGAACGGAGCGAGCATGGAGATCCGATTCGACGACAAAGTGGTGCTGGTGACCGGGGGAAGCCGCGGGATCGGTGAAGCAATCGCCGCCGAGTTCCTCGCATCCGGGGCGCGCGGTGTCGCCATCACCTCGCGTCGGTCGGAGAACCTCGCGGAGGCTGCGAGTCGCCTGGGGAACAGCGACCGCTTGCTGACGATCGAGGCTCGCGCGGACGACGATGGTGCGGCAGCTGCGGCCGTGCGGGCGGTGATCGACCGGTTCGGCTCGTGCGACATCCTGATCAACAACGCGGGTACCAATCCCGCCGCCGGGCCGCTCGTCGAGGTCGATCTCGGGGCCGTCGACAAGACCTGGGCCGTCAACCAGCGGGGGCCGCTCGTGTGGGCGCGCGAGGCCTGGCGGCAGGCAATGCACATGTCCGGCGGGTCGATCGTCAATGTTGCTTCGGTAGGCGGCCTCCAGCCGGGCTCCGCACTTGGGGCCTACAACATCTCGAAGGCAGCGCTCATTCACCTCACTCGGCAGCTGGCCTTCGAGATGGCGCCGGGGGTGCGAGTGAACGCCGTGGCACCGTCGGTGGTCCGTACCCGTCTTTCGGCCCTCCTGTGGGATGGAATCGAGGAGCACACCGCCTCGCTCCATCGGCTCCAACGCATCGGGGAGCCGGTGGATGTGGCCGCCGCGGTGGTCTTTCTCGCGTCCGATGCCGCGTCGTGGATCACCGGTGTCACCCTCCCGGTCGACGGCGGAGCTACCGGGGCGAGTCCGCTTCCGGGGATGTAGCACCCGGATCGAACCCGGGCATTCCGACGGCGATCCACTCCTCGAACGCAACGGTGCTGTCGACGTCTCGACCCTGTTCGGATGCGAGGGCAAACCGGAAGTTCAGGTAGTCGCAGAAGCCTTGGATCGGATCGATGTCGGGCCGGAGCTCGGCGATGCGTGTCGTGAACGGCTCGAAACGATTGAGGCGCCAATGCATGGCCGACACCGTCTTTCCGGTGGCCGACGTCGACGGGCCGCTTTCTCCGTGTTTGGCGCGGTGGTACCGGATGTCGCTCAAGATCTGACGGGCCTGGTTCTCGGCGGCATCGATCCCGGTCCGTTCCCGCAATCGCTGCGAGTGGAACGTGCGGCCGCCCACGCTCGCCGAGATGCGGATGCGCTTTGATGCGCCGTCCGGGATGACATCAACGTCGTCGATCGCGAATCCGAGGTCGTTGAGCCGGGCGAAGCGTTCACCGATCAGATAGCGCTCGTCCTGCGCGATCACGAGATCGGTGGTCAGCTCGTGCCAGAGTGTCGCATAGCGGTCCGAGATGTCGAAGCCGAGCTCGAGATCGGCGTCGTCGACGTCGAGGCCCTCTGATGCCGCGACATCCGACATGTCACCGGCCAGGTTCACTTGCATGATTTCGAGGTCCTCGAGCCGTTGGCCGTCGCTCAACTCGTCGTAGAGGCGCGAGGTTTCAGCGTCGACCATGACGGCTTCGATCGTCGCCGCGTCGTAGCGGTAGAGCACGTTCGACAACGAACAGTCACCCCAGAAGCAGCCGGCGAGGTGCAGTTCGACGAGTAGACCGGCGAATGCATCGAGCAGTTGCGTCCGCCGGCTGCCGAAGCCGCCGCCCGAGACCAGCTCGCGGTAGGGGAAGGCATAGTCGACGAACCGCGTGATGATTGCGCCCGAGTATTCCTCATGCGGATTGGCCCACGGCCGAATCACGAGGCCGGCGGGTTTCGCCGAGCGTGTGGTGCGTTTCGCAAGCTTGCTGAGGCTCTTGAACTCGTGGCGCGCCAGGCGGACGGGGAGTTCCTTGATTGCGTAGATGCCCTCGGGATAGGCGACGAACTCCACCGGGTGGCGGTGGATGCCGGTTGGCATCTCCACGAGGTGCGGGTCCCGCCAGTCCAGGATCGGCGCGTCCCACGGAAGATCGAGGAAGTCGGGATTCCCGCGGAGGATGTGGAGCTCTGGCACTGCCATGAGATGGACGATAGGGCACTGGTACCGTTCTGACGATGCGGCATGAACCGGAGCGGATCACGGTCGGGCGAGAATCGGTCGTCATCGAGTGGGATGACGGCGCGTCGACTTCAATCTCAGGTCGGCGCCTGCGGGCCGCCTGCCCCTGTGCCGAGTGCCGCGAACATCGGGCGGCGACGGTGTCTCCGATCCAGCTCGCCGATCAATCGCTGATCGTCGACGGGAGCCTGGTCGGCGGCTACGCCCTTCGGTTCACTTTCGCCGACGGGCACGGCGACGGCATCTATCCCTACGGACAACTCCGCCATCTCGGCGATCCGTAGGACGCTTCGGTGCGGGCGGTGCTCCGATCATCCGGAACCGACGCTTTCGCTCGAAGAATCAGTGTCGCGCCGCCCGCATCGTGAGCCCGCGGTAGCCCGGCACGAATCCTGCGGCGATCAGATCGGAGCGCCGCGGAGACTCGGCGGCTGCCGTACCGTCGATGCGCTCGATGGTCCATTCGCCGATGCGCGGAACGACCAGCGATAGGGCCTGAGCGAAGCGAGCACCGTCGTCAACGAACGAGGCAACGCTTCGTCCGCCGCGTTCGACGTACGCGACGAGTTCGCCGTCGTGGAGCACGACATAGGCGCCCGCTCGACGGGCGGGTTGGACGGTTTCATGCTCGGGCCATGCCACGGCGGCACCGTAGGCATTGGCCGGGTCCGAGGCCGCGAGGACAGCGAACCCTGTGCGTTCGTGCGACCGGAGGCGGTCGACGGCGCCGGGGAGGCCGAACTGCGCTCCGCCGAGGCCGTCGACGAAGTAGCCGCGGCGCGCCGTCCCAACGTCTTCGAGCGCGGCGAACACGGGGTAGAGACCGGCGTAGCCGCCCGGCACGCCCTCGGCAAGTACGGTGTCGCGGCCGAGCACGCCGTGGCGCTCGAGCAACGCGCCCGCGAGTGCGCGTGCGGACTCCTCTGGGCTTGCGACGGTTCGTAGCAGGTCGGAGACCGCCGACCAACGCCCCTCCCCGGATGGCGGGCTCGCTGCCGAGAGTGTCCGGCCCCGAGGCCCGGGTGTGCGCCGGCCACGGCCGGCCAGCGCCCGCACCGGAGCGAGTGTGTCGTTGGTGACTTCACCGGCCCACACCAGATCCCACAGCGCGTCGAGGGTTGCGGCGGGGTCGCCGCCCCCGGCCGCGGCGTAGAGGTCCGGAAAGAACGACGCGCCGGACGCGAGGCGGTCTCGAATGGCGTCGTGGATCGGGCCGTCGGGGGTGTCGTCCCCGAGGCTCCAGTGGAGGAGCGGGACCATCGCTCGGGGATAGAGAGCGAGATAGCCGTTGCGCTCACCCAGCGAACCGCGTCCGATCCAGGCGACGTCACCG
>JAHEEL010000115.1:6142-7530 GCA_024640745.1 Actinomycetes bacterium | reverse complement strand
CCTGATCTCCGGCGCCGCCAGAACCCTCGTGCAGGTTCAGGACCGGCAACGCGAACTCCTGCAGCAGGAGCGCCGGACGGTCGAGGTGAAGAACGAGTTCGTTTCAATGGTCTCCCACGAACTCCGGACGCCGATCACGGGCATCTCCGGATTCGCCGAGACCCTCCGCCAGCACTGGCGCGAGCTCCCGCCGTCTGAGGTCGATGAGTTCCTGACGATTCTTCGCGGCGAGTCGGATCACCTGGCCAACATCGTTGAAGACATCTTGGTGATCCCTCGCCTCGACTCCGGCCATCTACGATTCCACCTCGAACGGATCAACGTCGCCGCAGTTGCCGAGGCCGTCACCGAGGTGGTGTTCGACGACACCGACGCAGTCCAGATCGACATCCCGGCCTACGTCACGGTGTGGTCGGACCCGGCCCGACTCCGGCAGATCCTACGGAATCTCATGGAGAACGCCCTCAAGTACGGGGGCAACGAGTTGTACGTCTCGGGCGAGGAGCGGCGCGAGGGGACGTACACCGTGATTGTCGCCGACAACGGCAGCGGTGTGGCGGAACGGGACCGGCAGCGGATCTTCGAGCACTTCGAACAACTCTCGAAGGGCGATGCCCGGCTCGAGCAAGGCGTGGGACTCGGTCTCCCGATCGCGCGCAAGCTTGCGCGAGCGATGGGTGGGGATCTCTGGTACGAGGACCGGTTTCCGGTCGGAGCGCAGTTCTGCTTCGACGTCGATCTCGTCAAGGAGACCGAGCAAGAGTCCGAGCCCGTCGCGGTCGAAGCGGTCGCCGAGCGGTAGTCTCGGCACATGCTGCCGTACAACATCGATCACGTGGCGATCGCGGTTCATGATCTCGATGCAACCCTCGCCGATCTTCACACGCAGTACGGGGTCGAGCCGGTTTCCCGCGAGATCGTTGAATCTCAGGGAGTCGAAGAGGCGATGATTGCCATCGGCGGTTCGAATCTCCAGCTCCTCCAACCCCTGCAACCCGATTCCCCCGTCGGGCGCTTTCTCGTCAAGCGAGGCGAAGGTCTGCACCACATCGCGCTGGCGGTGCCCGACATCGACGCTGCGCTCGAGCACCTCGCCGGCACCGGTACTCGACTCGTGGACACGGAGCCTCGCGTTGGCGGTGGCGGCCACCGGATCGCGTTCGTACATCCGGCGGCATTGGCGGGTACCCTCGTGGAACTCGTCGAAGGAACCACGTGACCACGATCAAGTCCATCTCGGGCGGAGCCGACACAGCGATGACCGCAGCGATCGCCGCCGTCGTCGCCCACGTCGAGGAGACGGACGCCGAAACGAAGGCGACGCGGCCCCCCGTTCCGCGGCCGAGCCCGTGGGTCCAGTCGAACCGGCCTCGCGACATCCCGCCGCC
>JAHEEL010000115.1:4016-6132 GCA_024640745.1 Actinomycetes bacterium | reverse complement strand
CGGCCCCGTGGACCGAGCAGGAGGAGACGCAGCGCTAGCGCGACCGCGTGGGATCCGGCACCGACCGGTAGCATCGGGCCGAACGCCACGAAAGGGATGCGATGGCCACTGTCATTTCGTCGATCGCTCGCACACCGATCGGCAAGTTCCGGGGCGGATTCACCCCGTTCACCGCCATGGATCTCGGCGGCTTCGCCATCGCCGCCGCGCTCGAGCGTGCAGGGCTCGTCGGGGACCAGATCGACGAAGTGCTCTTTGGGCACGTGATCCAGACCGGCCAGGGGCAGGTCACAGGCCGCCAGGCTGCGTTCAAGGGCGGCATTCCGATGACCGTTCCGTCGACGACGATCGACAAGGCGTGCCTCTCCGGGACTGCGACGATCGCAGACGCCGACATGCACATCCGAGCGGGCGAATCGCGCATCGTGATGACCGGCGGCATGGAATCGATGACGAACGCCCCGCACCTCCTCAACGGGGCGCGTTTCGGCTACGGCTACGGCGGCGCAGAGCTCATCGACTCGCTCAATCAGGATGGCCTGATGTGTGCATTCGACCATGTGCTCATGGGCCAATCCACCGACCAGCGCAACACCGATCTGGGCATCGGCCGCGCCGAACAGGACGCGTGGGCCGCCGCAAGCCACGACCGAGCGATCGCGGCAACCGATTCCGGTGCCTTTGCCGAGGAGATCGTCCCCGTTGAGGTCCCCCAGCGAAAGGGCGAGCCGATCCTCATCGAGCACGACGAGGGAATGCGGAGGGGAACGACGGCTGAGTCGCTCGGCAACTTGCGGGCGGCGTTCATGCAGGACGGAACGATCACTGCAGGCAACGCCTCGCAGATCTCGGACGGCGCAGCCGCACTCGTCGTGGCGGACCGAGACACCGCGGAAGCGATGGGCATGCCGATCCTCGCCGAGATCCTCGCCTACGGTCAGACGGCGGGCCCCGACACGGGCCTGCAGGCGCAACCCGCCGACGCGACCCGCATCGCGCTCGCAAAGGCCGGTCTCGAGGTGTCAGATCTCGACCTCGTCGAGATCAACGAAGCCTTTGCCGCCGTTGCCCTCCACTCGGCGAGCCTGCTCGGCCTGCCGCACGACCGGGTCAACATCAACGGCGGCGCGGTCGCCCTCGGCCACCCGCTCGGCGCCTCCGGCGCCCGAATCGTCGTCACACTCATCGCTGCACTGCGGGCGCGCGGCGGCGGAACCGGGGCTGCTGCGCTGTGCGGCGGCGGCGGCCAGGGCGACGCACTGATCGTGAGGGTGTGACCGCCGTGGCCGTGGAGCAGCTTGCCGATCGGAACCTCGCTCTCGAACTCGTCCGGGTCACCGAGGCGGCCGCGATGGCTTCCGCGAAGTGGCAGGGGCGCGGCGACAAGAACGCAGTCGACCAGGCCGCTGTGGATGCGATGCGGCACATGCTCTCCACCGTCGACATCGACGGAACCGTGATCATCGGGGAGGGCGAGAAGGACGAGGCCCCAATGCTCTTCAACGGTGAGGTCGTCGGAAACGGCAGGGAGCCGCGCATGGACGTCGCCGTCGACCCGGTCGACGGGACGCGACTCTGCGCGCTCGGCATGCCTGGCGCACTCGCGGTCCTGGCGATGGCCGACCGGGGTTCGATGTACGCACCGGGGTCGCTGGTCTACATGGACAAGATCGCCGTCGGCGAGGAAGCGGCGGGAACCGTCGACATCAATGCTCCCGTCGAGCACAACCTCGCGCAGGTCGCCAAGGCGAAGCGCAAGGACATCGACGAGGTCACCGTCGTCATCCTCGATCGGCCGCGCAACGACCACTATGTGGAACGCGTCCGTGCCGCCGGGGCTCGAATCGCCTTGATCGGCGACGGGGACATCTCCGGTGCCATCTCGACGGCGAAGCTCGACAGTGGCATCGACGTGCTGCTCGGCATCGGGGGATCCCCGGAGGCCGTGACCGCCGCCTGTGCGATGGCTGCGTTGCGCGGTGAGATCCAGTGCAAGCTCTGGCCCCGGGACGAGTCGGAGCGGCGCTACGCCATCGAGTACGGCCTCGACCTCGATCAGGTGCTGACGACGCGAGACCTCGTCGACTCCGACAACACGTTCTTCGCGGCGACCGGG
>JAHEEL010000115.1:0-4006 GCA_024640745.1 Actinomycetes bacterium | reverse complement strand
CTCACTCCTGGCGGGCATCGGGTTCTACGGACGACGCGTCGAGACCCACTCCGTGGTGATGCGGTCCAAGTCGGGGACGATCCGGTTCATCGAGAGCACACACCGCATCGACTGGGTCGACGACGTGATCGCGGTCGACTAGCTGTTCTCCCGGGTCGATTCGTTGGCGACGACGATCTCCGCCGCCCAGCGAGCCGCGCTGCCGACCACCTCCGGGCAATGAACCTCGTGCGCGCCGGCCGCCTCGAATCGCTCGACATCGTCCGGATCGGTGAGGTCGAAGGGCCGCCCGATCACGCTGGTCTGGATTTCGCCGCACACCACGGAGCCGTAGCGGTCGATGAACCGCTCGCGGAGCTCGAGCACGAGCCGCGCAGTTTCATGGCGCACACCCTCGGCGTCGGTGAAGTCGTCTCGGGTTCGCCCCACCATCTGGCCGATGAACAGGCCGGCTCCCGCGTAGGCCCCGCAGCTGCCGTCACCTCCACCGCCACCTCCACCGGAAAGGCCGGTGGCCGCCTGGAAGACCGCGTCCTCGCGCTGGCCGAAGGCATCCTGCAGCGCGGCGAGAACGCACTGGGCGCAGCCGTGATAGTCGGCCTCGTACTGCTTCCCGCGTTGATAGGCCTGCTCGAGCACGTCTCCCACCATCGGCATGTTCTCCCATGCTCAGAAGGGCCGGCTTGCCCCTTCCGGTAGGTTTGCCGAATTCCGGCATCGCATCCAGAGGCCAAGGCCCCGGGACCGGATCTGCCTCCTCAACCACGCATCGCCAAGCGTTCGAGCGTCACGTCGTAAGCCCGAGCCACAGTCGACCAATCGAAGAGCTGAACGCTCGCCGAGAGCTCTCGGCCGACGTCGATCGCCTGCGCACGTCGCTCGATAGCCCAACGGACCCGCTCGACCAGCCCATCGAAATCCTCATACAGGCAGCGGTCCCGATGCGGCTCGGACACCCGCTCTGCATAGACGAGCCGATCAGGCAGAACGGGGAAGGCACCGGCAGCCATCGCCTCAACGATTGCGACGCCGAAGAACTCGTGCTCGGCCGTCGCCACCACGATGTCGGCGCGTCGCAGGAGATCGACGTACTCGTCGTCCGCGACGAAGCCGAACGCGACCAAACGGTCCCCGAGCATCTCCGGAAGACGTTCGAATGATTCGGGTATCGACACGAATCGCTCCCCGACCACCGCGACCGCGAAGTCGACACCGGCTTCCACCAGCGTTTCGATGAGCCGAACGAACTCGTCCGGTCGCTTGTCATGCTCCCAGCGCTGATTCCAGAGGATGAGCGCCGGAGCATCGATCTCGCGCACACCCGGAGCACCGACCCGCTGGAGATCCACTCCCACAGGCAGCACGATCGAGCGGCCCTCCACCGGCGGGACCAGGTGCCCGTGGCGTCGGTCGGGGAAGCGGCGAAGGAACATCTCGACCTGCTCAAAGAAGAGGGTCCGATGGAATTCGGAGTTGAAGATCGCGAGGTCGGCCATCGCGGCGCTCGACCAATTGACCATGGGATAGGTCTGGTCCGGCCGGTCCAGCGGAGAGAGCGGATACGCGAACTGGCTCTCATGGAAGTAGACGGCGATCGGCGCGAGGCCGATCCACCGCCGTGCCGCCCCGGCAAACGCCGACACGTTCATCATCGACGATGCCAGCACGACGTCGGGCGGATCGTCGAGCAGATCGGCCGCCTGCTCGGCGAGGGTGAGGTGCGCGCCGTGCATGCGCCACTTCCAGAACCGGGCTTCGTGGGTGAGGAGCATCACGTCGTTGGCGCTGTGCGCCGCGTAGCCGTCGGCCCACGCCCGGTGGGAGCCTCCGTAGTAGGGCTCGACGAGAAGCGTCTTCACGGTGTCACTCTACGAGCGCGTGCACGAGCATCCGGGGTGTGGGGCGGTCCATCCGAGTGCTACGCAATGTCGCGGCGTCGAATGCCGATCAGCCCCGCTATGACGAGACCGGCCGCGACGGCGAGCAAGGCGAGGACGGGTCCGATCTCGAAAGCAGCGCCGGGAAGCTCGGGGAGGTGATAGAACGGCGAGATGGTGCGGATGGCGTCACTGACATGGAGCAGCGGCCCAAAGATCGTGAGAACGAACGAAATCGCTACCGCAGGCCACGCAAGGAAGCTCAACCTCGGGAGCAGGCCGACAAGCGCGACGGCGAATCCGACCAGTACCCACAAGGCGGCGATCTGTGTGGCCGCCGCTCCAACGACTTCGGAGAACGGAGTACCGGCTCCCGATGCCTGGGCGGTGAGTCCCAGAGTGGTCCCTGCGATGAGGACGACGAGCGCCGATCCGGCGAACGCATACAGCAGGTGACCACCAAGCCATCGCACCCGTGACAGTGGCGTCGCGAGCAGCGGCTCCACGCGATCATCGGTCTCCTCGCTTCGCGCGCGCAGCGCCGCCTGGATCCCGTAGGCGGCGGCAAGGATGCCCAGGACCGAAACCAGGGCGGCAAGGAAGACGGATGCGAAATCGCGGCCGCCGGCGAACGCATCGCCGAATGATGAGTTGCCGAGGACGTTGCCCAACGATCCGCTGACTGAACCGATCACGACGCCGGCGATCGCGAGACCAATCCCCCACGAGGCAAGACCGGGACTCTGGAGACGGGTCGCCAGCCCGAAGCCGCCGGAGAGATACGGGGCGGCCGTGGCAGGACCGTCTCGGGGAGGCAGAATCCCCATGCCGAGGTCGCGTTTGCTACGGAGCAGCATCCCAACGACAAGGGCGGCGCCTCCGCCGACGAACAGCAGCAACAGCGGCACCAGCTCGTCGGCGGAGAACGCCTGGACCTTCACGGTCCAGCCCAGTGGCGACAGCCACGAGATCCAGGACAGCGAGGATGACGAGTCTCCCCACGCTCGGAGCAGATACGATGCCCCGACAACCCCCAGTGCGATCGACGTCGCGGTCCGGGCGTACGCTCCGATCTGGACACTGATCGCCGCAACACCAGCGAACATGAATCCGGTGACGGCGAACGACGCGCCGAGCACTGCCGCTCCTCTGGAGTCGGCCCCGAGCACGACCAAACCGAGCCAGGTGAGGCAACCCACGACGACGCCGGTGAGTGCGGCGACCGTGAAGGCAGCGACCAGGAACGTGTAGCGGCCGACCCGAGTGGAGGCAACGAGTTCGGCACGACCTGCGTCCTCCTCGGCGCGGGTATGCCGCACCACCGTCAGGATCGCCATGATCGCCACGAACAGGCCGCCGAAAACTACCGATCGGAATGCGGTGAATCCTCCTGCGGTACTCAGGTCGGATGGGCCGAACAAGAACAAGAGGGCGGGGTTCGAGCCCACGGTCGCGTTCGCGTTGGCCTGCTGCGCGGCCGTCGGAAAGAGAAGGCCGTAGGTGCCGTAGGCGCTGAGCGGGAGAGCGATGATGCCGAGCACCCAGAACGGCAGCCGAACGCGGTCGAGCCGGGCATTGTGACGCAGGATGGTGCCGAAGCCGGCAAGTGGGGCGCTCACCCGCCGACCCCGTCGTAGTGACGGAGGAACAGCTCCTCCAGGCTCGGCGGCTGGGTCACCAGCGTCTCGATGCCGTAGCCGGCGAGCGTGGCCATGACCTCACCGATGCGGTCTGACTCCACGTGGAAGCGCACACGATCTCCATCGACGTCGCTGTCGTGCACCCCCGGCCAGTCCTCGAGATCGTGTGGGGCGCGTTGGAGCGTGGCGGTGACGCTGTTGCGGGTCAGGTGACGCAACTCGGCCAGGGTCCCCGATTCGACGATATGCCCGGCGCGGATCATGCTCACCCGGTCGCAGAGCGCCTCGACCTCGGACATGATGTGGCTCGACAGCAGAACCGTTCGGCCGGCGGCGCTCTCCGCCTTGATGCTTTCCTGGAAGACCGCCTCCATGACCGGATCGAGGCCCGAGGTCGGTTCATCGAGAATGAGCAGATCGACATTCGACGCCAGAGCAGCGACGATCGCGACCTTCTGCCGGTTCCCTTTCGAGTACGAGCGGCCTTTC
>JAHEEL010000114.1 GCA_024640745.1 Actinomycetes bacterium | reverse complement strand
TACGCGTTGAACGACCTCTGGACCGATGAATGCCAGAGCCCAGAATCCGAGCACGACCGACGGGATTCCGGCGAGCATCTCGATCACGGGCTTCAGCGCGCGCCGTGCCCTCGGATTCGCATACTCCGCAAGGTAGATCGCGGCCCCAAGTCCGAGTGGGGCCGCAACCAGGATGGCGATGATGGCGATGATGAACGTGCCGACGATGATTGTCCTGAGGTCGTAGAGACCACGTCGCGGGAACCAGCCGATCGACCAGAGCGATCCGAGTTCGCCGTCCTTGATCAGACCGTTGACGAAGGTCCAGGCTTCGCCGGCCAGTGAGAGGATGATCGCGACGCTGATCAGGATCGAAATCAGGCCGGCGCCGAAGAACACGGCTCGGACGAAGCGCTCTTTGTGTCGGCGCCGCGGATCTCCGGTGAGGTCGAGAGTCGATTCAAGTGATTTCATTCGTGTGTGGCCGCTGAGAATAGGGGGTGGGCGCCGGCCGCGCGCCCTCCCTCCCTGACCTCCGGTGTGTGATCGGCTTTGGTTGCCTATGACGAGAAACTGCGTCCGATGACCTCGCCATTCCAGGCGTCTCGCGTCGGGCCGTAGTCGGCAAGAGGGACGTAGCCGGCGTTCGACACCTCGGCGAGGCCCTCGTCGGACATGTAGTAGTCAACGAAGGATTTCAGGACAGGGTTGTCTGCGGCTCTCTGCGCGTTCACGTAGATGTACAGCGGGCGCGACAGCGGATACTCGCCGCTTGCGATCGTGTCCTCGGTGGGAGCCACGCAACCACCCTCGCCGTTGTCGACCGCGAGGGCCGCCACCTGGTCGGTGTTCTCGGCGAAGAAGGCGTAGCCGACCCATCCGAGCGAGTACCTCGAACCTGCGATGCCCTCGATGATGACATTGTCGTTCGGCGAGGCAACGTAGTCCGGTCGCGTGGCCGCATCCTGGCCACGCTCCTCGGCCAGATCCTCGATCACGAACTCCACGAACGTGTCGTAGGTACCCGACTCCTCGCCGGGGCCCGTGATCGCCAGGTCCTCATCGAAGTAGTTGGAATCAGACACGCCGCCGATCTCCTGCGCCAGTTCGGCCGCGTCCGACCACCTACCGAAGCCGGTCGACTCGGGGCCGGTGAGCGCGTAGAGATCATTGAACGTGACGCATGCGACCAGATCGTTGTCGGGTGAGGTGAGCACGGAGAGACCGTCGATTGCGATGTAGAGTTCGATCCAGTCGATGCCGGCTTCGGCGCACGCTTCGGCTTCGGTGTCCTTGATGGCTCGTGATGCATCCGAGATGTCGGTTTCACCCTCGCAGAACTTCTTGAAACCATCTCCCGTGCCCGGTCCCTCCACGGTGATACCGACGCCGGAGTTGGCATTCGAGTACTCCTCGGCCACGCGCGCCGAGATCGGCTCGACGGTCGACGATCCGGAGATGAGGATCGTCCCGCTGCTGCCGTCTCCTTCGCCACCGCTCGCAGTGGTGTCGGTAGTGCTCGATCCGCACGCTGCACCGACGAGGGCAACCACGGCGAGGGTTGCGATGAGTCGGGTCCATCTCTGCATGGGGTGTCCTTCCTGGTGATGCGAAGTGCCGGATCCCTGATCCGGTTGGGTGGACGCTATCCCCGTGTCTTGACGCCGACGACAACTGGAGTTGAACGCGAAGTGAACTCTTGCGTGCCTCTCGGAGGGCTGGGGCCGAGTGAGCGGTCGATCTCCATGCGATCCCTATGATCGTGGCGTGTCGACCGCCATCCCGCTCGTGTTGCTCGGCGTCGCCGTCGTGGCGCTGATCGTGCTGGCTGTTCGATATCGACGACTCGACCGGGATGTCGAGCGAATCCTGAGTCGCCTTGACATCGAGCCGACTTCCAAGGTTGCTTCCCGGGCGCTGTATCGCGGTGTGCGTGGCCTGGAGCGTCGCCTCGAAGATGCGGAACGGACAAGGGACCAGCTGCGTGTGGCTGCAGAGCGAGCGGATGTGGGCATCGTGATCGCAGATGCCTCTGGTGAGGTCACATATGCCAATCCCGCGGCGCGTGCGGTGATGGATGGCCGCTTGGGTGATGCAGTCGCCGCCGCGCGAATTGGCTCATTGATCGAGCGCGTGAGAACGACCGGGGTTGAGGAGGGTGTGGAACTCGACGTCTATACACCTGCGAGACGGGTGGTACGGCTTCGAGCGGTCCCACTCGAGAACGTCCCGGGAGTCAAAGGCGGCGCCGAGGGCGCCGTTGGGTACATCATGGATCTCTCAGATCTCCGGCGCGTTGAAGCGATGCGGCGCGATTTCCTCACGAACGCGGGTCACGAGATGAAGACGCCCCTTGGGGCCCTCTCCGTCCTTGCCGAGACCATCGCAGACACCGACGATTCTGCGACACGGCGCCGGCTCGCGGAGCGACTCAGGGCGGAGTCAATGCGGATGGCAAGCGTCGTCGATGACATCCTGACGCTTGCGGACATCGAGTCGATAGCGACGCCCTTCGCTCCGGTACGGGTCGGCACGGTGATCGACGACGCGGTCGCGCGGGTTGCCGTCCTGTCTGATGAAGTCGGCGGGCAGATTCTCGTGGGCGGCGATGGACTGGAGTCGATCGTCAACGGCAATGAGGATCAGCTGGTGTCGGCGGTCGCCAATCTGCTGGACAACGCCCTCAGACATTCGGGCTCGACCAGCGACCGTACCGTCGAGGTTGATGTCAGCAGCGATAGCGAGCGAGTCTCAATCGCCGTGAGGGACCACGGCATCGGCATTCCCGACTCGCACCTCGAGCGAGTGTTCGAGCGGTTCTACCGTGTCGATCGCGGCCGCGATCGCGCTGCGGGCGGTACCGGTCTCGGCCTGTCGATTGTCAACAACGTGGCGCGAACGCACGGAGGTTCCGTGATGGTCGAGTCGGTGGCGGCGGAGGGCAGCGATTTCACGATGGTTCTGCCGCTCAGCAAGGAGTGACACCGTGCGCGTGCTGATCGTTGAGGATGAACCGGCGTACGTCGATGCCCTGACGGTTGCGTTCGAACGTGAGGGCTTTGAGGCGTCCGCGGCGTTGGACGGCCGTCAAGCCGTAGTGTCGTTCCTGGAACGGGCCCCCGACATCGTCCTGCTCGACCTGATGCTGCCGGAACTCTCCGGTCTTGACGTGCTGCGACGGATTCGGTCCGAGTCGGAGGTGCCGGTGATCGTCCTCTCGGCGAAAGATGCCGAATCTGACGTGGTGACCGCCCTCGAACTCGGGGCCGACGACTACCTGACGAAGCCGTACTCCGTTCGCGAGCTGCTGGCGAGGGTGCACGCAGCGATGCGAAGGGCCCCCGGGACGGGTGCCACCGGCGATGAGGAGCATCGGACCCTCACTGTGGGGAACGCCGTGCTCGATCCCGACCGCTACCAGCTGCGGCTCGGCGACCTCGTATTCGATCTCCCTCGGAAGGAATTCGAAGTCATGGACGCGCTGATGACCGAGCGCGGGCGCATCGTGCCGCGAGATCGGCTCCTCGACGAGATCTGGGGAATCACGTGGACGGATTCGAAGACGCTCGACCAGCACATTCGTCGTCTCCGGCGCAAACTCGAACAGGCCGACGGCGCACCGCGCATCGAAACGGTGCGCGGCGTCGGGTACCGCCTCGACGCCTAGCCGGACGCTTCGGCCGAGATCGGAGCGGCTCTTGCGGCGGACCGCCGATACCACCAGGCAGTGAGGCCGACGATGACGGCGACGCCTGCCGCGATTACGCCGACGAGGGCGTAGCCGCTGAGGAGAGCGTTCCACACTGCCGCCGCCGCATCACGACGGACGTCGGGTTCGATGCCTCCCACGATCAGGTTTGAGACGCCTCGGACGATGGCGAGACTCGCCAGGATCGCGATTGCCGATCCGAAGCCGAAGACCTGCAGCGGCCGGAGCCGATCCCGATCGACCACAACGGCGCTTCCAACCAGCACGAGCGCGATGACGGGTAGCAGCCAGACGCTGGCCTCGAACACGTTCAAGAGCGATCGCGGGCCGGCAAGCACCTCGGCCTGGACGAAGGTGATCGTGCCGAGCGACGTCTCGATCTCGGAGAAGAGATCGATGCCGCGCGCTTCGAGCTCACCGAGGATCAAGCCGCTTGCGCCCTGAAGATCCACACCGACGTCTCCGGTGGTGGGTGAAGCGGGGTCGCCTTCGAGGATTCCCATGATCACCGAGTGGACCACGGTCAAAGCCCCGGTCCAGGCGGTCGAGAATGCGTCGGACTCGACCAGATTCCTGGTGATCGCGAACACCCGGTCTGTGAGCAGCCCGGTGAACTCCGGCGCAAGGAACGACAGGCGGTCGGGGAGAACCTCTGCGACCTTGGCCTCGGCGTTGCCCGCGCTGGAGAGCGCCTCAACGGTTCTCGTGGCGACGGCGGTGGAGACCGCCGGGTCTTGCGGGAGGGGTGCGAGCGCCTCGACGAACGAATCGGTGTCGAAGATCCGGTCGTGGAGCCAGTACGCATTGACCGCCAGTGACATGGTCAGGGCCGCGATCACGGCAAGGGTGATCGAGGCGATCGCACGGAAGCGATTCGTTCCCGTGGGCGCCGCAGCGTCCTGATCTGGCACGTCGGTGTTTCCCATCAGGTGATGTTGTCCAGGGCGGTGACATACTCGGAGAACTCGCGCGATGTTCCGAGCGAGCCACTGTCGATGATGGAGCGGACCATGCCGGCAGCGTCGACGACGATGGTCATTCGGTTCGCAACACCGAGGTCCTCGTTGAAGGCACCGTACGAACGGGCGACGGCGCCGTGCGGCCAGAAGTCGGAGAGAACCGGGAAGGTGAACCCGTTGTCGTCCGACCATTTCTTGATGACCGGAACGGCGTGGCAGGTGATGATCACCACGTTTGCATCGAGGTCGTTGAGAGTCGCGAGTTCGTCGCGCAGCTCGCAGCTTTCGGCGTCACAGATTCCGGTGAAGGGCGTTGGGATGAAGACGATCAGGCTGTCCTTGGCTGAGAGATCGTCGAGCGTCAGAGTGTTCATGGCCTGGTCCACGAGTGAGAATCCCGGAGCGGGCGATCCGACGGCAACCGACATTGGGACTCCAGTCTGGGCGCGAGTGGCGTCGTCGGGAACAGTAGTCGGCGGCCGATGGAAGACGCGAGACGGGCGACTCGAGTCAGGTGACTCGGGGTTCAGATCTCAAACGTATCCATCAGCACCCTGGCCGCCCAACCTACGGGGTCGGTGAGCTCGGCGAGGGTCGGGAGATGCTCGGGTTGCTCCCACACTCGATCGAGGGCCGGCTCTCCCCAGCGTCGCTCGACCTCGGTGCAGAACGAGGCGGCGTCGCCGGCGCGGTGTCGTTGGAGCTCCAAACCGGCGATCTGCTGCAAATACTGCTCGGCCTGGTCCGGCTCGGAACGGCGCCGGGCGTTGGCGCTCTCGATCCGGCCGAGGTCCGGCAAGAGCTCAGCCCCTGCACGGCGCACGAGGAAATCGCCGTAGCCCTCGATGAAAGCCGAGCACGCCTGGATCGCTGCAAGGCGATCCGGATCGGCGGTGCTCTTCAAGAGCGCCGGCGTCGACGCGCCGTCCTCCCCGAGGAGATCGCGGATCTGGTCCGGGTCGTTGAGGGCGTTCATCTGCCCCATGAGGTCGGTCATGTCGAACTCGACGGTGTCGTAGAAGGCGTTGACGACAGAGACGAAATGACCACGCAGCCATTCGATCTCCATCAGTCGCTGGAAGAGCATCTCGTGGAGCGCCGCCCAGAGCCTGATCTGTCGGGCGTCCACCTCGGCTTCGAATGCGAACGCTTCGACGTTGGGCACGATGAGGTACGGCTGATCGTGGTCGATCGCCGGTATTCCGGTGTCGAACTGGCCGAGGACTCGGTGCGCCATGAAGCCGACCATGGTTCCGGCCTGCATACCGAGGAGCGCCGGTCCGAGCGGCTGGAGTATCGCGCCCATCTGCCCCAACGACTCCGCACCGGGGACATCGGAGAAACCGCCGACGAGCTTCTCGGCGAGCGGCTCGACGAGGATTCGGAAGGTCTGCTGGTTCTCGAGCGCCCACGTTGCCCGGTCGGTGGGGTTCAGGTCCCCGGGAGACGGCGCAGGCAGGTTGGCGGTCGACTGGATCCGGAGTTCGGCGACATGGCCGAGTTCTCGATACTCCTCTGCGATGGCGGGCTCGATCGGCTCGCGCTCACCCGCCAGGTTCTTGGTCAGCTCCCGGGCAAGCTTCCAATTGACCGGGCCGGACGACTGGAAGAGTCGGAAGAGCTGCGCGAACAGATCGTCGCCGTCTGCGCTGAACGGAAGATCACTCGTCACCGGACGTCTCTTCGTCCAGAAGGCGAGCGGGATCGTCCGGGCGCTCTGCGAGGGTAACGGTGGCGGTGACCGGTGTCCCGTCCCGATCCACCGTCACGTCCACCTTGTCTCCCACGTGGAAGAGGCGGAGTTGGACGACGAGGTCTTCCATCGTTCGGATCTCCACGCCTTCGACGTCAACGATTGCGTCCCCGACCTGGAGCCCGGCCTCGGCGGCGGCCGACTCGGCTTCCACGAAGTCGGAGATCTCCGCACCACCGGGCGTGAGCGCGCCGTCATCGGCGGTGACGATGTAGTCGCTGCCGTAGATGCCGATGAACGAGTGCTTCACCGTGCCGGTCCGAATGATCTCGCCGGTGACGCGCTGAACGAGTTCAACCGGGATCGCGTAGCCGATGCCCTCCGCTCCGGCCTGACTCACGCCGATGGCTGCGGTGATGCCGATGAGCCTCCCGGTCTCGTCGACGAGGGCGCCGCCGCTCGACCCGGACGTGATGGGTGCATCGGTTTGGAGCATCCCATACAGCGCGGTGCTATCGCCGAATGCAACGGTGCGCGAAAGCGCAGAGATGACACCCACGGTGAGCGAGGCGCCTCCGTCTTGACCGAGTGGGTTGCCGACGGCAACAGCCAACTGACCGACGGTGAGGTCGTCGGCTGCGCCGAATTCGATCGGTATCAGACCGTCTGCGTCGACACGCAGGATGGCGAGGTCGGTGTAGGCGTCGGAGCCGATGATCTCGGCGTCGTAGGTGCGTCCGTCTTGGAGCACGACGCGGGCCACGGTGGCGCCGTCGATCACATGGTGGTTGGTGACGATGTATCCATTGTCGAGAATGACGCCCGACCCGGATCCGTTGAGTGTGAGGGTGTCGTTCTGGAGATCACCGACTTCGATGGTGACAACCGATGGAAAGACCTTGAACGCGACGGCTTCGGCAACATCGGGGTCGACGGGGCTGGTGACGATCTCGCTGGCCACCTGCCGGACCACGGTGGTCGTGGTAGCGACCGGCGCCGCCGCGGTGTCTGCCGACTCGCTCGAGAAGAGGCCAAGCATGGCGAGCAGGCCGACCACAGCGATTGCTCCCACGATTGCGGAAACGAACGCCACCGCACCGATCGCGATGGGACCGCGTTGCCTCGGTGGCGGCTGGGGCGGGTTCGGGCGCGGCTGAGGCATCCGCCCGGACTCATCGCTCCACGGTCGCGCGTATGCCACGTAGGGCGGATAGAGCTCGTCGGTGGGATCGGGCCCGGGTACCGATGGTGGGTTCACGGGGGTAGTGTCATCCACGAGGTCGATTG
>JAHEEL010000005.1 GCA_024640745.1 Actinomycetes bacterium | reverse complement strand
CGTTCGCGGCGCTGATCACCGCATTCGACACCGGCACCCTCACGATCGTTGCCGTGATCGCATCTCAGTACCCCGCCGTGACACTGCTCTTGGTCGCGCTCTTCTGGAGACAGAAACCGCGCGGAGTCCAGTACGTCGGAGCCGCCCTGGCGCTCGCGTCCGTGGCGCTGATCACCGTTGGCGCATGAGGCCGCGAAGGCGCAGCTACTCCCCGGGGGCTTCTGCTTCGTCGGCTGCCGGTGACCCGGCGACCGCCGGATCCTGATCGAGCGCTTCAGCCCCGAGATAGGCTTCATCGATGAGGTGGCGATCGCGCAGCAGGTCGGACGCTTTCCCCTGGAGCACCAAGTCGCCGTGGCTGAGCACGTACGCGCGATCAGCCTGCGCAAGCGCGAGATCGGTGTGCTGTTCGACGAGCAGGACCGCCGCGTTGGTCTCATCGGCAACCTTGCGCACGAGCGGCATCAGTTCCTCGTAGATGACCGGCGCCAGCCCTAGGCTCATCTCGTCGACCATGAGCAGGTCGGGCTGCGCGAGCAGGCCGCGACCGAGCGCCAGCATCTGCTGCTCGCCACCCGAGAGCGTTCCCGCCATTCGGTTACGCAAGGCTTTCAGCGCAGGAAACAACTCGTAGGCTTCGTCGGTGTTCCCGCTCTCGAGGCGCGGGGCCAGTTTGAGGTTCTCCTCCACCGTCAGCTGGAAGAACAGGCCGCGCTTCTCCGGCACATGTACGACCCCCCACTGACCTACGAGGTAGGCCGACCGGAGTTTTGGGACGTCCTGGCCGAGGATGTTGATCGACCCGCCAAACAGCCGCACAATGCCGGAGATTGCACCCAGGGTGGTGGTCTTCCCTGCCCCGTTCGGCCCCAAGAGCGCGACTACCTCGCCGCGATCGACATGCATGGTCACGTCGCGCACGACCGCAACGTTGTCGTAGCCGGCCGCCATTTCTTCGATGGTGAGGACGCGTTCGCTCATTCGTCACCTCCGCCGGCCCCGAGATAGGCTCCGATGACAGCCTCGTTGTCGCGGATCTCGCTCGGCGATCCGATCGCAATGGTCTTGCCGAAGTCGATCACGTGAATCCGGTCGCTGACGTTCAGCACAAGGCCCATGTCGTGGTCGACGAGCAATACCGATATCCCGAAGTCGATGACCTGGCGCAGCCTCTCAGCAAGCCATGTGGTCTCGTTGCGATCGAGTCCTGCTGCCGGCTCGTCCAACAGCACGAGCTTCGTCTGGGCCACCAAGGCTCTTGCGACGCCTACCAGCTTGCGGTATCCCATCGAGAGATCGTCCGGTCGCTCGTCCACGATGTCTTCCATTTCGAGGACCGCAAGCGTTTCATCAACGCGCTCCGCCACACGCTCGCTGCTCCCGAAGTAGTCGCGGATGGCCATCATCGGTGTCAGCTTCGTCGCTGCAACTTCGAGATTGGCGCGCACCGAAATGTCGCCGAACAGCTCAAGTGACTGCCAGGTGCGGCTCAACCCGCGATGCGCGATACGGTGCGGCGGCAGCCCCTTGAGCGAGGAACCATCGAACTGCACCTCCCCCGACCAGGGAACGAAGCCGGTAACCGCGTTGATGAAGGTCGTCTTGCCGGCACCATTTGGTCCGATCAACCCGAGGAGCTCTCCCTCGTAGACGTCGAGCGAGATTCCGTTGCAGGCCTTCACGCCGCCGAACGCGACGGTGAGGTCTTCCGTGTGGAGCACCGGCTTCATGATCCACCATCCTCATGCGTGGTCGCCGCATCGACGGTAGCGGGCGGTGACGGCCGCATACCCTTCTTGTGTTTCGGCTCGGGATAGATCCGCTCAACCCAATCCGGCTTCGTGCGGTCCGGATTCCCGGTCGCCTTCCTCCAGAGCAGCACGAACCCCCAGCCGATGCGCCGCCGCTCGCGGCGATCGAAGACGTCGATGCCCTCGGGCTGAACGAGGGTTGTGACGATCAGGAAGAGGCCGGCAAGGTATGCCTCGTAGCGACCCAGCGGGAAGAACAGCTTCTCGAACGCGAGCGTCCCGATAGATTCTGGAAAGAGGGAACCGGCATACAACGATCCCGATACGGTGGCGATACCGCCCAAGTAGGAGAACGCAAAGACCGAGAGGGATCCGAGCACGCCAAAACTGGCCATGTTGAACGTGCCGAACTTGTACGCCGTGAGCGTTCCCCCGATTCCGGCGAGGAACGATGCAATGCCGAATGCGGCCAGCTTTATGGAGGTCACGTTCACGCCGGCCGCCGCCGCCGCGCGCTCATTTGCGCGCAGGGCCAACATCTGCTCGCCGAGCATGCTCTGCCGGAGGCGAATCACGGCCACGAAGGCCAGCGTGAACATGAAGAGGACGAAGAGACCGAACGCCGGCGACGGCACCTTCCCGTCACCGAAGAAGAACGGCGAATTCGGCCCGAACTCGATACCGAAGAGACTCGGATCGGCGACGTGCCGCGTCGAATCGCCGGCGAACCAGCCGTCGCTCTTGAAGAGGAACACCTCGATCGCAACGCCCGCAGCGAGGGTGATGATGGCGAGGCTCGCGCCACGAACCCGGAGCGCGGGAACCCCGATCACGATTCCGAATCCCGTGGCAACGAGTGCAGCGAAGATCGGCGCGAGCGGGAACGGCCACCCCGCATCGGTTGCGAGACTCGACAGCATGAAGGCCGCAATTCCGGCAAGCGAGAGCTGGGCGAGAGAGATATGGCCGCTGAATCCGGTCACCACGATGAGCGAGAGCGCCAGCACCGCCCCGATCAGCGTATTGATGGTCGCCTGTCGCCACACGAATGGCGCCCAGATCAGGATGGCCGCGGCGAAGAGGATCCAGAACGTCATCAGCCTCGGTCGGATTCGCGTCGGAAGGGCCATCGGAAGGCGCCCGCGTTCGATCGCCCCGCGGCTCGGCAGCACTTGGCCGCGCGCCATCATCGCGACCGCGATCACCACCAAGGGCAGACCCTGGCTGAGGTTGATGTCCGGGATCCAGGGGAGTCGAATCTCCATGATCTGCAGAAGGCTTTGGCCTGCTCCAATGGCCAGGCCCACCCACACCGCAATCCAGAACGATTGGAACCGTGCAACGAGCGCCGCTCCGAGAGCCGGAATGATGAACAACGTCATGTTGAGCGGATTCAGGCCGGTGATCGGCGCCGCCAGGATCCCGACGAGACCGGCGAGAATGCCGGCCAAGATCCAGTTGACGGCCGCAATCCGGTCGGCCGAGATCCCAAGAAGCGTTGCGAACTGCTCGTTCTCCGCAGCGGCACGCGTCTTGATTCCGAACTTCGTTCGCTGGAAGACGAGATAGAGCAAGGCCGTCGCAACGAGAATCGCAGCAAGGAGATAGAACCGGTCGGCGGGAACGGTTGTGCCGAGAACGTCTACACCGTCCTGTGGGAGAAGCCCGGCGACGTTGCGTGGGCGGTTGGAGAAGCGAACCACGATTGCCGCCTGCAGCATCAACATCAAGCCCACTGAAGCGACCACCTTCGACAGCGGCGGCTGGTATCGAAGCGGACGGAACACGAGATAGTGGAAGAGGAATCCGAGGAGGCCGGCCGTCGCCAGTGCCCCGATGAGCGCCATCGGCCATGACCACGGATCACCGAGTTGGACGAATGGCGGAATGTCGGGAAGGTCGACCTGGATGCCAAACCAGCCGAGCACAGCCTCGATCATCGACAGCAGGTTGGGCAGGGGAGGAATCGGATACTGGCCGTCGTCGACGAGCGACGAGAAGATGTACGTCGAGTACATCGCAATGGCCCCGTGAGCGAAGTTGACAACGCCGGACGCTCGGTAGGTGAGAACGAGGCCCAGCGCCAGACCGGCGAAGATCACCCCGGATCCAAGCCCGAGAAGCATGAACTGGAGGTATGTCTCCATCGACTACTCCCTATCGCCGATCATTGGGTTTGGGCTGCTGGGGGGACGCGGGTCCCCCCAGCAGGGTAGAGAATCAGCCTTCCAGAAGCGCTGCGTACGGCTCCACATCGACCACGTACCAATCAGTCAGCAGATTGAACGTATCACCCTCGAGTTGCACGACGGTCGCCGACGTGTTGCACAAGCCGACGAACGGATCCACACCCGGGCACCCAAACACCTCGGGGCCCAGCGTGAGGGGACCGGTGTATCCGAGCGCAGCTTCGCGAATCAGGTCCTCGGTCATTGCGGTGATGTCGTTCCCTGCTGCCTCGTATGCCGCTTCCAGAACATCGATGACGAAGTAGGCGCCCATCGAGGCGGGAGCTACGAGACCACCGATCGGCGGTCCACCGTACTCGTCGAAGATCGCGATGGTCTGATCGCGACCGGCATCGCCGTCGATCAGGAGCGTCGTGCCGACCACGAAGATCCAGCCGTCCACATTCCCCGAATCGACATAGGTCTGCGCCGTGCAGGCATCGCCCCCAAGAATCGGTTTGTCGAAGCTGAGCGACTTGAGGGCCTGTGAGGCCGGGCCGCAGTCTTCGACCGATGTCGGCACGAAGATGATTCCGTCGATGGCATCGAGATCTGCCGCGGAGAAGACCGGCAGCAGGTCGGCAACGCTGGCATCGTACGTGATGATGGTCGGTGTTCCGCCGTACTCCTCGACGAGGAATCCGAGGAAATCGCCGGTGCCCCGCCCGACCTCGTCGTCGGAAACGACTACGCCGATGTTCCTGAGACCGAGGTCCTCGAGGGTGTAGAGCATCAGGGTTGTGGCCATCGGCAGCAGGCCGGGATCGCTGGCGTAGACGTCGGGCTGGAGGGCGTCGGGGATGTCGAACTGGTTGTGCGCCAGGATCGGCTTCTCCGCATTCGCCATCACGTCGAACAGCGTCGCGCTGTTCGGAACCATGATCGAGTGCACGAACGTCGCGCTGTCGTCGTTCGCAATCGCCTGGGCGCAGCTCTGTGTGGACTCCGGATCGTCGCCGGCCGTGCAGAGGTCGAACTCGAGCGGGTGCCCGTCCAGTCCGCCCTGGGCATTGTACCAATCGAAGATCGCCTTCACGGCAAGGCCCTCGTCGGGGAACGCCGTCACGCCGTCCTCCTGGTTGATCGCCGGGACCCGGATGGGATCCTTCGCAGCGACCGTGGTCGCCGTGGTCTCGGACGCGGATGTGTCCTCGCTGCCTCCATCGCCGTCGCTGCTGCTACATGCTGCGACGAGCAGTGCGAATACGGCGAGGATCGCCAGCCATCTGAGCTGTGCGATCTTCTTCATGTGGTTCCTCCTCCAGGAGCTATGGTCGTCAATCGTTTCTGATTCTATCGAACGATAGGGATGCTTGTCGAGTGGAAAAGCAAAGGATTTCGTTAGTTTTCTAAATTTCTTTGGTGATTTCCTTGTTTGTTGGTCGATTTGCCAGGTTTCGCTGGTTCGGTTGAAGTCGCAGAATGGACGCTACTCGTTGGGTGTGAAGACCTCACGAAGGTTGATCAGGTTGCCGCTCGGCTCGCGCAGCACGGCCGTGTTCAGCCCCGTGCGGGCATCGAGCGCGGGGGCAGAGACTTCCGCGAAGCCGGCTGCAAGGGCATCCGGATACGCGCGATCGAAGTCGACGGCCTGGTAGTCGATGGCTCCGATGAGCGCGCCGTGCTTCTCGTACTCCACCAACTCGGCTGCGCTGGTCGGTTCCGCGAGGATCATCGCTACGTTGCGTGAAGCGGCGTCGTAGTCGCGGTCGGCGAGGTAGACGATTCCGGATTCGACCGAGCCATGGATCGGTCGCAGATCCATGACGGCGCAGTACCAGTCGACCTGGCCGGCGAGATCGTTCGTGAACTGCGTTACGCCGAACATCTGCAGACCCGGAATCCCGAAGGGCCGGAACTCCACGTCCGGTGTCTTGAAGTCGCCGACATACTCCATGATCTCGATCCAACGACCCTCGGGGTCCTTCGCGACGAATCCGTTGTAGACGCCAAACTCGGTGTATTCCTGCGCAGGCTTGCATCCGTTCGCCAGCAGGTGGTCGTACGACGCCTTCGCACTGTCGACGATCCAGCAGACATGGTTCAGGCCGCTGCCGTGTCGCTCCGCCCAGTTGCGTTCGTACTCGAACTGGAACGGGGGCGCCTCGAGCTGGACCTGAAACGCGGACCCGCAGGCAAGGAAGGTGTAGTCGACGTGGCCTTGATCGGTGAGGTGGAATTCCTCCCCGCCCCAGTAGTACTGAGGGATGGCGTGGTACCACTTGAGCCAGGTCCACATATTGGTACGCGGTTCTCCGTCGTAGATGCACACGTGGTGCAGGTAATACGTGGGAGCGGTCATTGTTCCTCCTCGGGGTTGGCGGCCGAAACCTGCCAGAACTCGATGGCATTGCCATCCGGATCACGGCAGTACACGAAAGGCCCGTCTCCGATATCGCGCGGCGACGAGTGAACCGGGATACTCATTGAGGTCAGCCGCTCGACGACAACATCGATATCGTCGACGAGGAGGCAGAGATGATTGATGCCGATCTGGGTGACGGAACGAGCGGGATCGGCCGGCGCCGGCCGCGGGTTGCTGAACTCGAACAACTCGAGGTAGACCGTTCCAAGCCGCAGCATCGCCATCGAGCCGGCCGATTCGTCGAGCGCGAGGGCAGCATCGATATCGTCACATCCAGGCTCCCACGAGAAGGCGGCCTCCTCCTCGAATCCGAACGTCTCGGTGTAGAAGCGGACTAGGCGATCGAGATCGAGAGTTGAGAACCCCACGTGATGCATCCCGGCGATCCCGAATGCCTCGACGCCGTTGGGATCGGAGCCGGGGTTCGATGCGGAAGCCAAGTTGCGACTCATGATGAGGCGAAGAGCTCCTCCCACGGCCAGTCGAGCTCCGGCGGCAGGCTGCCGTCGGTGGTGGCCGCGTCGAGCCGATCGCGGATGGTTCCGAAGATCAGGGGATGCGTGAAGATCCAGAACCGCCCTTCGACGATGCCGTCGATGGCGATTCTCCCTGCCTTGTCGGGGTCCATTCCGGCATTCAAGAGGCCGTGCACCTCGGTCCGAATCTCGTCATCCTCGCCGAGCGAGCGGAGCATCAAGTCGGTGGCGATGGGTCCGGGATTGAGGACCGACGCCGTCACCGTGGACTGCATTTCGCGCAGATCCAGCGCAACGCTCTCCATGAGCGCAGCGACGCCGTGCTTGGCCGCGTTGTACGGCGCCTGCATCGGGTCGCTGCGCCAAGCGTTCGCGGAGGCGGTGGCGTTCAGGTGTCCAAAGCCTTGCTCGAGCATGATCGGGAGGAACGCGCGGACACCGTAGAACACGGCGTTGAGGTCGATGTCGATGACGCGATGCCAGTCTTCCAGCGTGATCTCGTTGATCGGCGTCACAAGCGTTATCCCTGCGTTGTTGCACAGCAGGTCGACTCGGCCGAACTCGTCGACGGTCTCCCGAGCAAGCGCAACGAGCGCCGTCGGATCGGTGACATCGACGACCCGTTGCGCGATGTGATGCCCGGCATCGCTCAGGGACTGTGCCGACTCGGCGAGGCGTTCGCCGTCCGCGTCGGTCATCATCACCGCCATGCCGCGCGCCGCAGCAGCACGGGTCATGCCGAGACCGATACCGCCGGCAGCGCCCGTGACCACGGCTACGCCGCCGTCGCCGAAGTTGATCATGTTGGATTCCTTCCGATCGTCATCAGAGCAGCATCAGCGCCGGCTCTTCGATTACTTCCACGATGGCGTTGAGCACTCCCATCACTTCGATTCCGTCCATCGCCCGGTGATCGAACGTCCCGGAGATGGGCATGATCGGAGCAGCCACGATCTCGCCGTCGCGCACCACCGGCTGCTCGACAGCACGGCCGAAGGAGACGATGCCCGTGGTCCCGGCGGGGATCACCTGCGTGGCGTGCCGGCCGCGCAAGCCTCCGAGGTTCGAGATCGTGAACGTCTGGTCCCCCATTTCGTTCGGCAGCACCTTGCGCTCTTTCGCGCGGGAGGTGAGATCGATGACGGCAGCGGCAAGATCTGCCACGCTCATCTCGTCGGCGTCGCGAACGATGGGAACCAGGAGACCTTCGTCTGATCCCACGGCGACGCCGATGTCGAAGTAGTGCTTCACCACGAGATCGTCGCCGACGATCTCGGCATTCGCGACTGGGAATCGACGGAGCGCCGGTATCACGGCGGCAACCAGCAGGGCGTCGATAGGCAGCTCGATTCCCAGCCGATCCGAAAGCATGCCGCGACCGGAGATGAACCGGGTCGCGTCGGCCTCGACGTGGGCAGAGATATGTGGGACCGACTGCCACTGCTGGGTCATGTGCGAGCCAATCGCCTTGCGGAGCTTCGAAAGCGGAACGCGCTCAACGCTCCGCGCCGGCGACGCGGCCACGGGAGCACTTGCATCCGTGGGGGCGGTGCCGCCCGCCGCGATCACGGCTTCGATGTCTTTTCGGGTGATCCGCCCGCCGACACCGGTTCCGGCAACCTGGGACAGATCGATACCGTTCGCCTTGGCCAGACGGCGGACGAGCGGCATGGCGATCGGTCGCTCCATCGTGCTTCCCATCGAGCCGGCAGCCGCCGCGGCATCGCCGCGAGGGCTGGTCTCGGCTTCTGCAACCGGCTCGATGACGGGAGTTTCGGCCGGTGCCTGAGTCTCTCCCTCGTCCCCGATCACCACGAGCACCTCGCCGACGTTGACCGTTGACCCGGAAGGTCCGGCGAGCGACAAGACCACCCCATCGAACGGGACCGGGATCTCGACGACCGACTTCTCCGTCTCGACCTCGCAGAGCACCTGGTCGGCGCTGACCGTGTCTCCGACCTTCACGTGCCATTCGATGATCTCAGCCTCTTGCAGGCCGGAACCGATGTCTGGGAGCGGGAATTCTCTGCTCATCAGTCCTCCATCACCCGGAACACGGCATCGACGATTTCGCCCGGTGGGATCTTCGAATACGCCTCCAGCTTCGCCTGGCCCCACACCATGTCGGGATGCCCGACGCGGACGGGTGGCGTCTCGAGGCGATCGCCCGCTGTCTCCGCAACGGTCGCCACGACCTCGGCACCGAAGCCACCGATCACCGGGGCTTCATGAGCGACGACCAATCGTCCCGTCTTGGTGACGCTCTCGACCACCGCGGCGCGATCCCAAGGCTTGAGGGTCCGCAGGTCGATCACCTCGGCATCGATCCGTTCACCGGCGAGCGTCTTGGCTGCCTGCTCCGCAACACCGACAGCGTTGCCGTAGGCGACGATCGTGACGTCATCCCCCGGTCGGGCGATGCGGGCCTTCCCAAATGGAACCGTGTAGTGGTCGATCGGTACGCCGTCCTGCTTCACGAAGTACTGGACGACCGGCTCGAAGAAGACCACCGGATCGTCTGATTGGAGCGCAGCCGCCATGAGCCCCTTCGCATCGCGCGGATTCGACGGGTAGGCCACGAAGAGGCCGGGAGTATGGACGAAGTAGTTCTCGGGGTTGTCCGAGTGACCCTCGTAGCCCTCGTGCCCTCCCCCACCGGGGAGCCGAACGACCATCGGCATCGTCAGCTTGCCACGCGTGCGCCATCGGTAGCGCGCCGCATGAAACACAATCTGGTCGAACGCCGTGTAGCCGAGACCGGCGAACTCGAGTTCGGCAACCGGGCGTAGACCCCCCATCGCCATGCCGACCGCACTCCCGAGGATGCCAACTTCCGAGAGCGGCGTGTCGATGAGCCGGTCCGGCCCATATTCCTCGTAGAGACCGGACGTGACCCGGAATACGCCGCCTTCGACGCCGACATCCTCGCCCAGCACAACCACGCGTTCGTCGGTTCGCAAGGCATGGTCGATCGCCGAGCGCAACGCCTCGACCATGGTCATCTTGGCGGTCTCGCCTCCCACCGCATCGCCGTCGGCGATGGCGAGCCGTTCGGCAGCTCCGATCGCGACCGGCGTCTCTCCGGCGATGCGTTCGGCGGACCGCAACTGATCCTCGAGGTGCGCCGGCATTGCCGAATACACGTGGCGGAATGGTGCATCGCGGCCCGGCAGCCCGAGCGACTCGAGCCGGTCAATGGCCGCTTCGACCCCAGCGGCGACATCGCCGCGAACGATGTCTTCGAATTCGGCGGTGACGACTCCTCTCGCTGCGAGATAGGCCCCCATGCGGATGAGTGGGTCCTTCGTGATCCATTCGGCCTCTTCCTCGCGCGTCCGGTACACCGGCTCGCCGTCGTAGGTCGAATGAGCGGAGTAGCGATACATGACCGCTTCCACAAGCGTCGGCCCGCCGCCGGAGCGAGCCTTCTCAACGGCAGTCGAAAGCGCCTCATGGACGGCCAGGGCATCCATGCCATCCACGCGCACACCTTCGAAGCCGTAGGCAACCGCCTTCTCGGCGATGGTTTCCGACCGGGTCTGGCGTGCCAACGGCGTCGATTGGGCGTATTGGTTGTTCTGGCAGTAGAACACCACCGGCGCATTCCAGACACCGGCGAAGTTGAGTCCGGTATGGAAATCGCCCTCAGATGTGGCACCGTCGCCGAACACGGCAAGTGCCACCGCGTCCTCCTGGAGGTAGCGCATGGCGTAGGCCAAACCAGTGGCATGCGGGATGTGACTGCCGATCGTCGCGTTGAGCGGCGTGATCCGTCGGGCGAGCGGATCCCACGTCAGGTCGACGGCGTTGAAGAAGACTGCCAGCTCCTCATCGATGGGCACGCCGCGTGCGAGGCGAATCGGCTGCTCGCGGTAGGCGGTGACGACCCAGTCTTGCGGTGCGAGGACCAGTCCGGCGGCCGCCGAGGCCTCCTGTCCCGACGATTGGTAGTAGGCGGGTACCCGACCGGTGCGCTGTAGGAGCAGCACTCGCTCATCGAACTCGCGTGCCGCGATCATGGCCCGATAGAGCTCGAGGAGTTCCCCGTCGTCCAGCGCCGGCTCGCTGCCGACCAGATTTCCTTGCTCGTCGAGGGTCCGTTGCACGCGACGCTCCCTTTCAGATTTCATTGGTTTCAGCAGTCTACTACTTTAGGAATCTGTTTGTCTAGTCATTCTTGCTATGAATCCATTGCTGAAGGCGTCAGAGTCCCTCCATCAGCGCACCGTCGATCAGGAAGGCGTTCGCGCTCACGTACGACGCATCGTCCGACGCCAGCCAGGCAACGAGACGGCCGACCTCGACGGGCTTCCCCCGGCGTCGGAGCGCGATCGTGTCGAGCGGAGCGAGTGCACGTCGACCAGCTCCACCGGGATACCGGACGGTGGGTCGGTATCGATCTTCACCATACGCGCACCGTGGTCCTCGATCGCATCCCGCACCTCCCAACCGAGGGGGGCGAGCCGAGCGAGCTCCTCATCCAGGTCGGGGACGAAGAACCCGATCTCACTCAGGTGACCGATCGGCAACCCGCACCCCGTGTCGTACCCGATCCCTTGCGGCTTCGTCGGCTCCATCAACTCGAGATACACCTCGTCGCTGATCCAGGCCACACTGAGGTCCCGCTCACCCGCGAACAACGCGCCGCCCGGTCGAACAAACCCGTCGATTCCGAACGAGTTCGAGAGCAGCTGCTCGGCGGCGTCGATGTCGTCGACCCGGATGCAGACCTGGTTGAAGATCCGCCGGTGCTCTCGCTTCGAGCGTCTCGCAACGTCGTAGTACTTGGACAGAAAGGCCTCCAGGGGATCACCGCCGGCGGTGGCGTTCATCGAGGACTCGCGGCATCGAGATCGGCAACGAGGGCGCGCAGGCTGGGAGACAGCCCAGGGTTGGGACAGTTCTCCTGTGGATAGAGGAAGATCTTGCCCGCCCGTTTCGAGAGTGCCGCCTCGAAGCCTTCCGCCGCTTGGGACATGTTGTACTCGTGGGTGATGAGGTGGTCTGCCATGTCCTGCACCTCCGGGTTGCGGAGCATCCGGATGAGGCCCTCACGATGAGAGATGAACACGTCGTGGCTGCCGGACAGCTTCACGCCTCGGTTGTGGATCTCGTCCAGGAGGTCGATCGGCAGCGGTTCGCCGGACTCGACGAGGAATCCGTAGAGCCAGACCCAGCCAAACCGACGTACGGCTTTGAGCGCCTTCTTCTGGTAGTACGGGTAGCCGGACGCCTCGATCACCAGGTCGGCACCCTTCTGGGGCCCGGTGAGCTCGTGGATCTGGTCGAGCCAATCGTCATCGTCGGGGTTGACGATGTGATCGGCACCCATCTTCACCGCCTGGGCCATGCGGAACGGGTTCCGCCCAAGCACGATCACCTTGGCACCGCGATACTTGGCGTTGATGATCGACCCGAAGCCGATGAAACCGACACCGGCGACGACCACCCAGTCGTCGCGCCGGATCCCCGCCTCCTCGAGCGCGGTGTAGGTGCATCCAATCGAACAGTTCGCGAGCGCGGCATAGCGGAACGGCAGATCGTCGGGAAGCTTCTGGATCATGAAGTCGGGAGCGATCCGATATCTGCTGAACCCGAACCCACCCGATGCGCTCCCGCACGCCGTCTCAATGGCCTTGAGGCCACCCGGCGCGTCGATCGCACTGCCTCCCCCGAGTTCCTCCAGCACCGTTGAAGGGTCCTGCGTCTCGGTCAATGCTTCATACGGGATGCTCATGCAGTGGGTCGGGCTGAGCCCTCGAATACACACGAAGCACTCCTGACACGGGTTGCCCTGGTACATGACGACACGATCCCCGACCTTGAATTTCGACCCGGGTGCCACCTCGCGGACGGTGCCGACGCCCTCGTGGCCTTGGTTGTCGGCATCGGAGTGCCATTCGAAGCGGTGCTCTTTGTAGACCTGATGCTCGATGCAGATCGGTGCGATCTCGACCTCGACCAGCGAGTAGCCGGGGATGATCTTCGGATACGGGCGCTCGACCAACTCCACCTTGCCGGGCTCTGGAATCGTGAGCACGATGTTGTTGTGATCCATGGCGTCCTCGGGTCGGGGATGGTGGTTCCACGGTACGTCGCACTCACTAGGGTGTAAATCACATTTCCCGCCAGTTGGATGACTTGAACCGCCACACCTCGGAGGCCTCGTGAGAACACTCGCCGACGTCGATCAGCAAATCTCCGCGAATTTCCGAGCCCGCCTGTTCGGGGTACTCGATGAGGATCCGGCAGAACGAGTCGATGCCGGACTCGCTCGCATGGGGATCGACCGCGAATCGCTGGTTGGCCCCAACGCGGGCTCGGGCCTCCCACAGCTTTCGGAGATTCTCCACACACTGAACGAGCCGAGCTTCGCACCCGGAATCGCGCTTCGATTTGGTCTCGCCCGTCGGATTCTCGACCTCGGATTGGTGGGCTACGCGGCTTTGAGCTGTAGCGACATCGGCAGCGCTCTCAACGTCATCTTCCGCTACCACGCCCTCACCTCGGCGGAATACGACGTGCACATGCTCGACGAAGGCGACACCATGGTCTTCCGGCAGTGGATTCGCCCGGTCCATGCATCAAGAGCCCGGGTCATCGGCGAAGAGTTTGCTACCGGGTTCTGGCAAGTGGTCTCGGAGTTGATCCCTCCGAGCATCAGCATGAGTGGCGTGCGCCTCGAATTCGACGATTCGCCACCGCCGTACGCTCGGCTCTACGCCGAGTCCATGCCGTGCGACATCACCTTTGGAGCCGACCGCACGTCGGTGGCAATGCCGGCAGCGTGGCGAGCGTTGCCGATCCAGACGGCCGATGCCACCGTGGAACAAGTGTGCAGAGCAGAGTGCGACCAGCTCCTGGCCGGCCTGGACCCCGGCCACCGGATCACCGAGGACGTTCGTCGCCTGATCGTCTCGGTGCCGAGCAATCGACCCCAGCGTCTCGAAGACGTCGCTCGCGCGATGATGATGTCAACCCGCACACTCGAGCGACGCTTGCACACGGCACGGACGAGCTTTCGGGAAATCGACCTCGAGGTCCGCATGGAACTCGCAACCCAATACCTCGAGCTCGGCTCGCTCACCGGACAAGAGATTTCGAACGTTCTCGGCTACTCGCGACCATCGGCGTTCTTCCGAGCTTTCAAGTCGTGGTTCGGCATGACGCCGAGTGAGTTCCGGGCGGCACGTCGCCGGGCGACGATGCGCACGGCGCGCGGAGCGACGACCCGCAACCACTCTTTCGGCACGACGGAGGGGTGGGGGTGACGAAATCATGAGACCGAATCCTCGCAGGCGCAAGAATTCGTTGCAGTATGCTTGCAGGGTATGACACCTGCCACTGACCCGTCCACCGACGACCTCGATCGCAGACTCATCGGCGAACTGATTCTCGACGGACGGGCTTCGTACGCTGCTCTCGCCGACAAGGTCGGCATGTCACAGGCCGCCGTCAGGGCGCGAGTGCTCCGCTTGCTCGGCGACCACGTGGTTACCATCACGTCGCGCGTGGATCCGCAGACGGTCGGCATCGGGGTGTTCTCCTTTGTCTTCCTGTCGATCACCGAGCCGGCGCGGACCGTGGCCGCTCGGATCTCCGAGATCGACGAAGCAGTCTTCGTCGTGTGCATTGCCGGCCGCTGGAGTCTGGTGGTCGAGGTGCGATGCACCGACCACCGCCACCTTCTTCACGTGCTCGATCGAATTCGCGGCACAGAGGGCGTGGCGGACCTCGAGACCGTCACTGCGGTCGACTACCTGAAGGCCGGCACATCCGGGATCGCCGCCGAGGTGTTCGGCCAAGACGTCCCCCGTTCGCTCCCATCACCCGTCCCGGCCGATCACCCGATCGACGACATCGACCTTGCCCTCATCAGGGCCCTCGTCACCGATGGGCGAGCAACATTCGCCGATCTCGCACCCGTCGTCGGATTGTCACAGGCCGGTGCACGGGCGAGAGTCCAGCGTCTGCTCGATGAGAAGATCGTCACGATCCACGCGTCGGTGTCGGCCAAGGCGCTCGGACTGGCCTCGTTCTCGGCGCTCCTCGTTTCCGTGAGAGGGCCTTCGAAGCCGGTGCTCGAGCAGCTCTGCTCCAAACCGGAATTCACGGTCGTCGCGGCAGCAAGTGGACGATTCGACGCGATCGGCGAGGTGTGGTGCCGAGACGATGAGCACTTCCTCGACACCCTGGACGGCATTCGCATGCTTGATGGAATTGCCGACGTCCAGACCGGAACCTATCTCGAGATCGTCAAGGAGCAATACCGGCTCTGAGATTCGCACACGGACTGGCGAACCTATCGATCGATAGGTAGTATCGTTCCCGCGAGTAACCAACCGACATCGGTCGTTTCCGCCAAGGGCAGGGACCGTGGATCGAACTGAGGAGGCACCGTGGCGAAGATCGTCAACTCGTGGAACGAATGGAGTCGGCTGCGACGCGTCATCGTCGGGCGCGCCGACGGAACGATGATCCAGGCGCCGGAGCCGGCGGTGGTCCGCGACTTCCCGGAGGACGGTTTCCCCGCTGGGACATACGGACCCATGCCTCAGGACATGGTCGACGCCGCCAACGAGCAGATGGAAAACTTCGCAGCCATCCTCGAGTCGCACGGTGTCGTCGTAGACCGACCCGAAGTGCGCGACTGGTCGGAGGAGATCGCGACACCGGACTGGAAGCAGGCGTCACAGTTCGGTGTCATGCCGCCCCGTGACGTGCTTCTCACCGTTGGACCGGAGATTCTCGAGGCGACGATGTCGCAACGCGCCCGTTGGTTCGAGTACCTCGCCTATCGCCCGCTCCTCCAGGCGTACTTTCGCGAGGACCCCGACTTCCGATGGGAGTCAGCCCCAAAGCCCCGCCTCACCGATGCCTCCTACCACGCAGGCCCGGAGTTCTGGCACGAGTTCGAATCGCTGGACGAGGAGGAGGCTATCGCGCGCTTCACGATGAACCGGCGATGGAACCTCACCGAGGAGGAGCCGCTGTTCGACGCTGCCGATGTCGGCCGCTTCGGCAAAGACTTGTTCGTCTATCACTCGTCAGTCACGAACGCCGCCGGCATCAGTTGGCTCACTCGCCATTTCCCCGATCATCGCGTCCACGTTGCACGGTTCCGCGAGTCGCACCCCATCCATCTCGACGCGACCTTCGTGCCGTTGCGACCGGGGCTTGCGCTGAGCAATCGCAAGCGTGTCCCGCTTGAAGAGGACATGGTGAAGCTCTTCGAGATCAACGACTGGGAGATCGTTCCGTGCGCCGAGCCGGCGCTCGATGAGCCCCCACCGCTGTGCTACTGCAGCGTTTGGCTGTCGATGAACACCCTCCTCTTGGACGAGAAGACGATCTTCGTGGAAGAACAGGAAAAGGCGCAGCAGCAACAACTGTATGACCTCGGCTTCGAGGTCATACCGGTGCCATTCTGGGCCGTCGGCCCATTCGGCGGCGGCCTGCACTGCGCCACCGCGGATGTGTATCGAGAGGGAGACATGGAGGACTACTTCCCGAAGCAGATCCCGGGCTACTAGGACACCGAAGAAGAAGATCGAATCAACCAAGCAAAGGAGCCATCCATGGCGAAGCGCAGAGTGATCATCATCGGAGCCGCAGGACGCGACTTCCACAACTTCAACACCCGCTACCGCAACGACGACACCGTCGAGGTCGTTGCCTTCACGGCAGAGCAGATCCCGGGCATCGACGACCGGACCTATCCGGCGGAGCTCGCCGGGCCCCTGTACCCGGAGGGCATTCCGATCTTCCCGGAAGAGCGCCTTGCGGAGTTGATCGATGAACTCGACGCCGATGAGTGCGCCTTCTCGTACAGCGACATTTCCTACGCCCATGTGATGCGCGTCGATGCGATCGTGGCAGCGGCGGGAGCGTCGTTCACGCTCCTCGGTCCGGCCGACACGATGGTGAAGAGCACGAAACCGGTGATCTCGGTCTGTGCGGTGCGCACCGGGTCGGGCAAGAGCCAAACCACGCGGAGGGTGATCGAGATCCTCATGGAGTCCGGCCTGAAGCCGGTCGCGATCCGCCACCCGATGCCCTACGGGGATCTCGCAGCCCAGAAGGTGCAGCGCTTTGCCGAGCTCGGAGACCTCGAGAAGCACGACTGCACGATCGAGGAGATGGAAGAGTACGAGCCGCACATCGTTCGCGGCAACGTGATCTATGCCGGGGTCGACTACGAGGCGATCGTACGCGCCGCAGAGGCCGACCCGGACGGCTGCGACGTCATCGTGTGGGATGGCGGCAACAACGACTTCTCGTTCTACGAGAGCGACCTCTATCTCACCGTCGTCGATCCGCACCGTCCCGGGCACGAGTTGAGCTACTACCCAGGCGAGATCAACGTTCGTATCGCCGACGTCGCCGTCATCAACAAGCTCGACTCCGCCGATCTTGCCGGGATCGAAACAGTGCGCGCGAACATCGCGGCCGTGAATCCAGATGCGATCGTCGTGGAAGCCGCATCGCCGATCGCGATGGATGACCCGTCCGTTGTCGCAGGCAAACGAGTGCTCGTCGTCGAGGATGGTCCGACACTCACCCACGGCGGGATGAAGATCGGTGCCGGCGTCGTGGCCGCCACGAAGTACGGTGCCGCAGAGTTTGTCGACCCAAGGCCATACCTCGTCGGCAAGCTGAAGGAGACGTTCGAGATCTACCCGGAGATTGGAATCGTCTTGCCGGCGATGGGGTACGGCGAAGAGCAGCTCCGCGATCTCGAGGCGACCATCAACGCGACCGACTGCGACGCGGTCGTCATCGGGACGCCGATCGATCTGGCCCGTATCATCGACATCGACAAGCCGAACACCCGGGTCTACTACGACCTCCAGGAGATCGGCTCGCCGGACCTCGAGGGCATCCTCGGAACGTTCGTCAAGGACAACGGTCTGGCCTAGCAACCCCAGACCCGCACCGCCATCGCCACCGAACCGGGTAGGCGGTGGCGGTGGCGGTGCTGAACCACAAGCAGAAAGAGGATCGCCATGGCCTACAACCTGAAGAACCGCAGCTTCGTCAAGGAGATCGACTTCACGCCGAAGGAGATGGAGTTCCTTCTCGATCTCTCCGCAGCGCTCAAGACGGCGAAATACGCCGGTACGGAACAGCCGCTTCTTGCCGGAAAGAACATCGCGTTGCTCTTCGAGAAGACCTCGACCCGGACGCGCGCCGCCTTCGAGGTCGCTGCATTCGACCAGGGCGCGCACGTCACGTACCTGGATCCATCGGGATCCCAGATGGGGCACAAGGAGTCCACTGCAGACACGGCCCGGGTTCTCGGGAGGATGTACGACGGGATCGAGTTCCGCGGGGCGTCCCAGGTCGACGCCGAGGCGCTTGCCGCCAATGCCGGGGTTCCGGTGTACAACGGGCTCACCGACGACTGGCACCCGACCCAGATGCTCGCCGACTTCCTCACCATGCACGAATCGAGCAAGAAAGCCTACGACGAGATCTCGTACGCGTTCATGGGCGACCTACGTTTCAATATGGCTCGGTCCCACATCGTGATGGCGGCGCTCATGGGCAGTGACCTTCGGCTCTGCGGTCCCGGCGAACTCGCCCCCCCGGCCGATGTGCTCCGGATTGCGAACGAGATCGCGGCGAAGACCGGCGCCACGATCACGGTTACCGAGGACCCGCAGGCAGCCGTAGCGGGAGTCGACTTCATCCACACAGACGTGTGGGTATCGATGGGTGAGTCCAAGGATGTCTGGATCGATCGGGTCAACCTGCTCAAGCCCTACCAGGTGAATGCAGCGCTGATGGCCGCGTCCGGAAACCCGCATGTGAAATTCATGCACTGCCTCCCGGCCTTTCACGACGCGAACACGACGGTCGGCAAGGAGATCATCGAGGCCACCAATATGCCCGACGGCCTCGAAGTCACGAACGAGATCTTCGAGTCGCCCGCCAGCATCGTGTTCGACCAAGCCGAAAACCGCCTGCACACGATCAAGGCCGTGATGGTGGCGACGCTGGCGTAGGCCACTGTTCGCGGAAGGGGCACCCACCGGACCTCATTGACGCGATCCAAGCACCCAGAGCCCCCTCCGCTCCGCTCCGGCCTCCGGCCGGATGCTCGCGCCTCCCCCGTTTCTTCGTCTCCCCCGCCGGAGGTGGGGGAGACGCGGACGAGCTGATGCTCGTCCGCAGAGGGGGCAGCCGAGCAGGCCGCATCTTCGCGATTCGGGCTCCCAGACGCCCTCTCCGCTCCGCTCCGGCCCCCGGCCGGATGCTCGCGTCTCCACCGCCCTTCGGTCGAGGAAGGCGATAGTTCGTGCCTTCCGCCGGACGACTCAATCAAAGACCGAGAAGCGAGGAACTCGGTACCCTCAGCGTATGGCGAGCATCTTGCTCGATTCGATTTCTCTCGAGCGGTCGGGAGTGGCGATCATCCCCAACTTGACTCTGTCGGTTGCGGACCGCGAGATGCTGGTCCTGATCGGGCCTTCCGGAAGCGGCAAGACGTCCCTGCTCCGGATCGTCGCCGGACTCGAGAAGCCGACCGGCGGGGATGTCCTCTTCGACGGGAGGAGCATGCGGGATGTCGCCCCGGCACGCCGCGACATTGCGATGGTCTTCCAGGACAACGCCCTCCTGCCGCGAAAGACGGTGCGGGGCAACATTGCCTTCCCACTCGAGGTACGCCACGTCGACCGGGAGGAGATCGATGACCGGGTCCTCGCCGAGAGTCGGACGCTGGAGATCGATCGGTTCCTCGAGCGAATGCCGGCTCAACTCGCCGCCGGCCACCAGCAACTCGTCCAGGCGGCGCGAGCGCTCGTACGGCGGCCGTCCGTCTTCCTCCTCGACGAACCCCTCTCACGCATGGATGCCGCGACCCGGCAGATGATGCGAGCCGAGATCCGCCTGCTCCAGACCGGCTACGGCGTGACTGCGCTCTACGCAACGAACGACCAGGAAGAGGCCATGGCGATCGGAGACCGCATCGCGATCATCGACGAGGGCCGGCTTCGTCAGGTCGGCACGCCCGACGAGATCTACCACGAGCCCCTCGACTCGTTCGTGGCCGGCTTCGTCGGCTCTCCCGCGATGTCGTTCCTTCCGGGGACGGTTCGCGATCGGGAGGCGCACCTCGATGCCGGCTCGCTTCCGGTCCCGCCCCAAACGCGGTCCGGTCGGGTCACCGTCGGAATCCGCCCACACGATTGGGAAGCCGTCGTGACGGCGGGCTTGCGGGGGGCGGTGACGGCAATCGAGCATCACGGAGATCACGTCTTTGCCACCATCGACCTCGCCGGCAACGAGGTCTCCATGCGATTCGATGGCGAAATCCCCGCAGCCGGAGCGCGGGTCGAGATCTGGCCCCGTCGTTTCCATCTCTTCGACCCGTCCGGTCGAGCGATCGCTCACATCGGCTGAACTCCGTCAGACTCGGGGCTTCGCCTGGCTCGGTGGCCTTGCTCGCGCCGGCACACCTGCCCACGTTTCCCTGCCCAATTAGAGTGGAGCACGACGACGATCAGACCCTAGAGTCTGGGTGCATTCGTTGAGGAGGAACACATGGCACAGATGCCGGCCGGTTGGTACACCGACCCCACGGGCCAGTACAGCTACCGCTACTGGACCGGTGCGCAGTGGTCGAATCAGGTGAGCAGCGGCGGATCGACTGGAACGGACCCCAATCCGATGGACCCCGACGCCGTAGCTGCGCCGCCGGCACCCGGAACCGCCGCACCAATGCCGCCCCAGCAGCAGCCGGCAACGACGGTTCAGGTCACCCAGAAGCGAGGATCGGCGTTCGGCACGATCGTCGGCGTCATACTCGCGATCATCGCCATCGTTGTCCTGATTGCCATTCTGATGAACCTGTCGGGCGACGACACGACCGACACGACCGTCGCACCGCCTGCCTCGACCGAGGCGCCCACGACGACCGCCGGTGGCTAAGCCCTCAACGCATCGCAAGAGTCAAAGACGAGAGGAACCGGCTCCCGACGGAGCCGGTTCCCGCCTCTGAGGTCGCGGTACGCCTCTCGACGGCTACCAGGGGCGGCTGAGCACTCCACCGAGGAGTATGGATACGAGAATGCCCATCGGCAGGGTGCCGATGTACGACAACTCCCAACCGATGTTGCCGAGAAACAGCATCAGCAGCCACGTTGCCGGGAACGTGAAGATCGCAAACGCGATGAACGCAGCGAGCAGGGCCTTCAGGAAGTCTCCCATTGTGTCCGTCCTCCCTTGACGATCTTTCCCGAACGCTACCAGCGATCGGACCGGCCGCGCGGGACTATCGGCATTCCCGGCAATGGGCCGACGGCTATCCACCGAGCACTCGGTCGACCTCGGCCTGTGCCAGCTCGACCCGGGCTCTCGCCTTCATGGTTCGTCGGAGCACCGTGTCGCGCCGGCGGCTGAGCTCCTCGATCTCCGCTTCGTCTTCCGGATCGTCCGGCACGGCCCAGAGGCGTGCGTCGTCGACGGCTGCCGTCGCCTCGGAGAGATGCCCTTCCACCGTCTTGAGGCGCGCCTTGGCCTCAACAAGGGCCTCTTCGGCTTCAGCCAGCGTGACATGGTGGCCCGACTCGGGTCCTGCGAGGAGATCGACCGGTTCGCCGGCCAGCACCGCAGCGGTCATCGGCAGCCTCCGGAGCAGGAGATCCAAATCGCCGCCCTGCGCGTCGAGCGTTGCATCCCCGCGGATTCGCATCGCGACCAGAACCAGAGCGGCGTCCGCACACGCGCTCACAATCGCGGCTTGATCGGGATCCACGAGACAGACGGCCTCGGCATCGATTCGCGCCTCGGCAAGCATGCCCTGCAGGTCCGATCGTGTCTCCAGGAGTCCATCCGCGGTTGCCGCGGCCAGAACCCGGATCTTCGCTCTCGACCACGCGGCAGTGCGCGTGAAGAGATAGGCCGTCAGCAGGGCCAGGCGACTCGAGTCATCGTCGCTCCACCAGACATCGATCCTCCGCTCGCGCTTCGATCGCCCCATCAAGGCGCCCCATCGCTGCTCGTCGCTCGACATCGTGACGACGTTGACCCCGAGACGAGCCACGTCGCGCAGCGAGCGGACGTACAACACGCGCCGTTCCTCCGAGGGGCTCTCCGGCCAGCCGAACAGCGCCGTGTTCGCTTTGAGGGCGCCGACGCCGAAAGACTGCACCACGACCGGAAGCGCCTCCATCCCATCCGCCGCGAGCACTACCCGGGAGTAGACATCGATGCCGAGCTCCTCGATCTCAGCCGTCAGTTCCACCGCGGCGGCGTCACGCTCGCGACGCATGGCCGCGCCCTCACCCTGCAGCACGCGCATCGCGACGGTGAGCCCGCTCCCACCCTCGAGCCACGAAGCGAATCGGAGAAGCCGCTCACGGCGGGTCGGGTCGGCTGAGAAAGCGAGGATCTGTGGCCGCCAGTTCCTGGCGTGGTGTTCCTCCTTCGAGAGCGCCCGGATGCTCTCCGTTGCACGCTGGAAGTGATGCGACGATGCCGAATCGGCCCAGCGCTCCGGTCCCCCTCGGCGAGATAGATACTGATAGACCACGAACATCACGGCCAGAGCGGCTGCTCCGGCAATGACGTTGATGGCCAGCATCGCGCCGAGGCACGCCGCCGCCCCGAGGAGGCTGAGCCGCTGATCGAAGAATCGGAACCGTGGCCGAAACGCCGGGCTCTTTGCCCGCGCCTCCCAGTAGGTGGCGTAGTTGAGCAAGCCGTACGAGATGAGGAAGAACATCGAGACGACAGCTGCGATGGCGTCCAGGCTGCCGAGGCCCAGGGTGAGCAGGGCAATGATCAGTGAGAGGACGGCGGCGCGACGGGGGTTTGCCTGCGGTCCATGGCCCGCAGCGAAGAAGTGGAGTGCGGGAAACACACGATCGGACGCCAGCGACTGGAGAATGCGCGGTGCACCGAGGAACGAGGCCATCGCCGACGAGAGCGTTGCAGCAATCACCCCCAACACGATGAGGGGGCCGATGAGCGCGATCGACCGCATCGCCTCGCCGGTGTCGTCGACCAGGCGAAGCTGAGGAACCGATGCAGCAATGACGAAAGCCACGGTGACGTAGACGACCGTCGACAGGCCCACGGCGGCGAACGTCCCGAGCGGAAGGCTCCTCGACGGGTCCTTCAGATCCCCGGACATGCTGACGCCCTGGGTGAAGCCGGTGACCGCCGGGAAGAAGATGGCGAAGATCGCCCAGAAACCGAGCGCCTCTGGAGGCGAGGACCACGATTGATCGAGGATCGTCGTCTCCGACGTGCCGAGCGCGCCGGCGTAGAACGAGATCAGGGCGGCCACGAGGAAGGCCATGACGACGAACTGGAAGCGGCTCGCCACGTCGGCCCCGGCCCACGTGAACCCGAAGAGGATCAGGACGGCAACGAGCGCGATCACCTGCACGGCGATCTTCGAGTCGAGGCCAACGAGGTCGGCGGTGACCTCTCCGAAGCCGATGGCGTAGAAACCGACCGAGACCGACTGGGCCAGGAACAGCACGACGCCGATGGCGCCGCCGAACTCAACGCCAAGTGTCCGCGAGATCAGGTAGTAGTCACCGCCCCCCTTGACCTCGATGTTGGTGGCGATGGCGGCCAGCGAAATGCTCGTGAGGACCGCGACGCCGGTTGCGAGGCCGATGATCAGCAGCGTCTGGGCGAGACCCGCGTTGCCGACGACGTATCCCATCCGCAGGAACAGGATGATCCCGAGGATCGTGAGGATCGACGGCGTGAACACCCCGGCAAAAGTGCCAAGCGTCCCCTGCCGTTCGGTGGGTGAACCCGCCATCCCCCCATTCTGCCCTACGACGCGCACGCAGCGATGGCAGCCCGCTATCCGGGCCCGCAGCATGCCGGGGGCGAGCGCTTCGTCCTCAGTCGGGGGACGGCACTTCCGTCGGCGGCACGTACCGATCGTGCTCCTCGAAGACGTCGAGCCCCCGCGTCCCGGCCGCCACCCACGTGACGTGGGGAACACCCCCGGGAACGAAGTAGGTCTCACCCCGCCCATACTCCGCGCTCTTGTCGCCGATCTGCATGCGGACCATTCCGCTCAGGACGATGCCCCACTGATCGCCGTGGACGTGTTCGGGGACAACGGCATCCTCGTCGCGAGCCTCGTAGAACATGACCAACCCCCGATCTCCCGACGAGAGGTAGCAGTCCAGAGCGGTTTCGACGTCAGGATGCGGCAGTGCTCTGATGAAGTCGGGGAAATCGTTCTCCATGAATTCGACCTCTCGTGCTCGTCGGCGACGGGCTCGAGGCTACCCCCTCCGCGCGCAACGACTGCGCCGCGACAAGCGCTGCGCTTGTCCGCGTGCCGGCCCTAGGATCCTGTCTATGTACACGACCGACTCGACCCGCCGCTGCTGCTGCGCTTGTGCGTGCGCAGAGCTCGCCGCGGATCGATGTTGCCGTTCCTGAACCCCACAAGACCCTGACGCACACGGCCCGCGGTACAAAGCCCGGGCCGTTTTCTATGGAGGATCCCGATCATGGGACAGATACTTCTCAATATCACCGAAACCATCGGCCACACCCCGCTCGTCGAACTGGGCCGCATGTCACCGCCCGGTGGCGGACGCATCGCGGCCAAACTGGAATCGTTCAATCCGCTCTCGAGCGTCAAAGACCGCATCGGGCTGAACATGGTCGCCGCAGCCGAAGCGGCGGGGGCTATTACGCCGGGCCAGACCACGCTGGTAGAGCCGACGAGCGGGAACACCGGAATTGGGCTCGCCTCGGTGGCCGCCGCCAAGGGCTACCGACTCGTGCTCACCATGCCTGACTCGATGAGCGTTGAACGTCGAGAGCTCCTCAGCCTGCTCGGCGCCGAACTCGTGCTGACACAGGGAACCGACGGTATGAACGGAGCGATCGCGAGGGCGGAGCAGCTCGTAGCTGAGATGCCGGACGCAGCCATGCTGCGTCAGTTCTCGAATCCTGCGAATCCGGACGTGCACCGACGCACCACGGCCGAGGAAATCTGGTCGGATACCGATGGGGCGGTGGACGTCTTCGTTGCGGGTGTCGGAACGGGCGGGACGATCACCGGAGTTGGTGAAGTCCTGAAGGCGCGGAACCCCGCGGTCCGCGTCGTGGCCGTTGAACCGGCCGATTCTCCCGTCCTGTCGGGAGGCAAGCCGGGACCGCACAAGATTCAGGGGATCGGGGCGGGTTTCGTTCCGAATGTGCTGAACACGGACATCATCGACGAGATCATCCGGATCGAGAACGACGACGCTTTCACCGCCGCGCGATGCCTCGCCAGGAGCGAGGGCATCCTTGCCGGGATCTCGAGCGGAGCCGCACTCCACGCGGCCCTCGAGATCGCCGGGCGACCCGAGATGGAGGACCGTCTGATCGTCGTGTTGCTGCCCGACACCGGCGAGCGCTACCTCTCGTCTGGACTGGCTCAATCCACTGAACCCGCGGAGCGGTCATGACGCGGCGAATCGAGCTTGCACCGAAAGCGGGCCGCACTCCGACCCGGCGGTGGCTGCGCCTCTTCGGGCGGTGGGGCGAGGACGTGCAGGCCATCTTCGATCACGATCCGGCCGCGCGCAGTGTCCCGGAGGTGCTCATCCTGTACCCGGGGTTCCATGCCGTGCAGATGCACCGGATTGCCCATCGTCTGTGGACGCGCGGCCACACGTTCTCGGCCCGATTCGTCAGCCATGTCAACCGCATGTTCACCGGCATCGAGATCCATCCCGGAGCGACGATCGGGCGGCGGTTCGTCATCGATCACGGCATGAGCATCGTGATCGGCGAGACCACCGAGATCGGTGATGACGTGATGCTCTACCAGGGTGTCACGCTCGGCGGAACGAGCCTCGAGCACCGCAAGCGCCATCCCACCATTGGGGACCGCGTTGTCGTGGGGGCGGGCGCCAAGGTCCTCGGAGCCGTCACCGTCGGAGCGGGAGCTCGCGTCGGCGCCGGAGCGATCGTGGTGAAGGACGTCCCCTCGGGCGCCACGGTGGTGGGTCTCAGCGGCCGAGTGCTCGACAAACACGTGGAGGGGCAGCCTCCGATGACCGTGCATCTCGAGGAGAGCAAAGACGACCACGCCGTGCGGGTGCTCGAGGTGCTCGTCGAGCGCGTGCAGCAACTCGAAGAGCGGGTGAACGGCGACGCCCTGAGCGCTCCGCCGGCCGCCGAACCCTCCCTGGTGCAGGGTGCCGGGATCTAGGCCGATCGGTACATCACCCCGTCCGATCGACACCCTCCCAGTGTGGCCCCGGCTTCAGGGTCCGTCGGTCTCGACGACGATCGAGTCGCGGAGGTAGGTCCGCACCGTGGGGTAGGCCAGTTCGACGGTCGGCTCGGCTTCGAAAGCCGTAAGCACCGTCCTCCAGAACGTGTCCTCGATACCGCGACGGGTACGCGCCTCGACCAGGAGTCGTGCAGTCAGCAGCACCCCGCTGTCGCGGGTGGAGACGTAGACGGCCGGTCTCAGCTGTCGGAACCTGATGAGGTAGTCGCGACTCTCGCTCGCGATCTCCTGGTGACGACGAAGCTCCTCCTCGCTGATGGCGAGCGCCGCGAGGGCCTCCCGGATCAGCTCCTCCGCCCGGCGCCAGTCCGATTCGAACGTGACGAGCACCGGGATCTCGTGCCAGATGTGGAAGAACCCCTCCGTGTAGTTGGCCGTCGGATGCTTGAAGAGGTGACCGTTCGGGACGTGGACCAGACGGCCCGTCGACTGGTCGGCGTCGACCCAGTTCTTGATCTCGAGCATGGTGAACCGGAACGCTCGGATATCGATGACATCGCCTGCCGTGCCGTCGATCTCGATGCGGTCGCCAACGCGGAATGGTCGCCGGAACATGATGAACAGCCAGCCGGCGAGATCCAAGAACACGTCGGCCAGAGCGATGGCGAGGCCGGCGCTGAGGAGACCGAGGAACGTACCGAGATCGTCGAAGAACGGCAGCCAGATCCAGATCAGCAGCAGGATGGAGACGGCCATCGTGACGTACGTGGTCGCCTTCCTCGCCTTGAACAGCACGTCGCCATCGGAGACGGTTCGGTTCAGCGAGCGAACGACGAGCCACCGGACGATGAGCGCGATGACGACGATGGCGAGCGTGGCGGCGATTCGCACCGACAGGTCCGGGGACATTCCGAGGTTCTCTTGAAGCCACTCCGTCACATGAGCAGTCTAGGAAGGTCAACCGCACGTCCCGGGATCAACGGGTCATCACACACCGGTGGAGGCGGCCACCGAACCCCCCGTCCTGCATGTTCGGCGGCCGCCGCTACCGTCCGGCTTTCACGGTGCGGCCGCGCGGCGCCCGCACCGTGGCACTGCAAGAACCTGCCGGAGGAGCAACGACAATGCGACGCTCTCGATCTTCCCGAGGTCGAGGTCTGCCGCTCGAGTGGCGAGGAATCCTGACGGAGCGTCTGCCCTGGTGGCCCCTTGCCGACGCAGGTCAGCAGGCCGTTCTAGAGCAGCTCATCGTTGAGTTCGTAGCCACCAAGAGCTTCGAGGGCTCGGCCGGCTTCGACCCGACCGACGATGTGATCGTCACGATCGCGGCACAGGCCTGCCGCTTGATCGTCGGCCTGGATCCGGGGTGGTACCGGGACGTCACCGCCATCATCGTGTACCCGTCGACGGCCGTGAGACCGGGAACGCGCCACCTCGACGGCGGCATCAGCAGCGACGGTCCGGCAAACCTCGCCGGTGAGGCCATGCTCCACGGGCCGGTCATGCTCTCCTGGGACGAGGTACTCGCCGACATGCGCCACCCCGAACGCGGCCGCAATGTCGTATTCCACGAGTTCGCCCACAAGCTGGACATGGCGGACGGATCGGCGAGCGGCGTGCCCGATCTCCGCAATCGAGACGAATACCGCCGCTGGGAGAGCGTCATGAGCGAGGCGCTGAACGATCTTCGCGCCGGAGAACCGCGGTTCGTCGATAGTTACGGCGCGGTCGGCCCGGCCGAGCTGTTTGCCGTCGCGACGG
>JAHEEL010000113.1 GCA_024640745.1 Actinomycetes bacterium | reverse complement strand
AGGACATGCCGATCGACGCTTCGAACGTCATGATCGTTTGCACCGATTGCGGACCAACCCGTATCGGTGCACGCTTCGATGACGAGGGCCGCAAATACCGCGTGTGTCGCAAGTGTGGGGGTGAGCTGTAATGGCTCCCCGCCTCAAGGAGAAGTACGACGCCGAGATCGCAGCGCAGCTCAGGGAAGAGCTCGAGCTCGAGAACGCGATGCAGGTTCCGCGACTCACCAAGATCGTTGTCAACATGGGTGTTGGCGATGCTGCCCAGGACGCGAAGATCATGGACGGCGCCGTCGAGGACCTGCGGATCATCACCGGGCAGCAGCCCAAGGTGACCATGGCACGCAAGTCGATCTCCAACTTCAAGTTGCGCGAGGGCGTTCCGGTGGGTGCATCGGTCACGCTGCGCGGCGCACGAATGTGGGAGTTCCTCGACCGACTCATCTCGACTGCCATCCCGCGCATCCGAGACTTCCGCGGCATGAATCCGAACGGCTTCGACGGCCGCGGCAACTACAACTTCGGCGTAACCGAGCAGCTGATCTTCCCCGAGATCGACTACGACAAGGTCGCCAGTGTCCGCGGCATGGACATCACGTTCGTGACCACGGCAGCAAACGACGAGCAAGGCAGGGCGCTACTCGATGCCTTCGGGTTCCCGTTCCGCCGTCAACAGGCAGGTGTGTGATGGCGAAGACATCGAAGATCGCCAAGAACAACCAACGAAGAGCAACGGTCGACCGGTACGCCGAGCGCCGCGCCGAGTTGGTGAAGGTCATCAAGGATCCGGACGCGTCCTACGAGGACAAGCGCGAGGCCTATCAGAAGATCGCAAAGATGCCGCGCGACGCGAGCGCAACTCGCTACCGCAATCGCTGTGGAGTGACGGGCCGGCCCCGCGGCTACTTCCGCAAGTTCGGCATGTCGCGGTCGGCGCTGCGCGAGCTCGCGCACGAGGGCGAGCTGCCCGGTGTGAGAAAGGCCTCGTGGTAGTCATGCTGTCTGATCCCATCGCCGACATGCTCACCAGAATCCGCAATGCGAACATCGCGCTGCATCCCGAGACGCGAATGCCATCGTCCAAGTTGAAGGAAGAGATCGCGCGCATCCTGTCCGAAGAGGGCTACATCGACGGGTACAAGGTCGATGACGCGCGCGTCGGCAAGGAACTCACCGTCCGGCTCCGCTACGGCAACGACCGCCAGCCGATCCTCGGTGGATTGCAGCGCGTCTCGAAGCCCGGACGACGGGTCTACAAGGGCGCGACCGATGTCCCGCGGGTTCGCGGCGGCATCGGGGTTGCCATCGTGTCGACATCAGCCGGCGTGATGACCGACCGCGAAGCTCGCCGACGCAAAGTCGGCGGCGAAGTGCTGTGCGAGGTGTGGTGACATGAGTCGCATCGGAAAAGCACCGATCGATCTGCCCGCCGGCGTCGACGTTTCCTACGACGACAACATGGTCGTGGTGAAGGGGCCGAAGGGCACCCTGACCCAAGACCTCGACCCGCGCATCAGCGTCGCGATCGACGACGGTGTCCTGAGTGTCACCCGAGAGAACGACGAGCGCGAAGCCAGGGCCCTGCACGGCTTGAGTCGTGCGCTGATCGCCAACATGGTGGTCGGCGTCTCGGACGGGTACAGCAAGGAGCTGCAGGCGGTCGGCGTCGGATATCGCGGGGCGTTGAAGGGCAAGACGCTCGAGCTCCAGGTCGGGTACTCGCATCCCGTGGTCATCGAAGCTCCCGACGGCATCACCTTCGAGGTTCCAGAGCCGACGCGGTTCATCATCAGCGGGATCGACAAGCAACTCGTCGGACAGGTCGCCGCCAATATCCGGGCGGTGCGTCCGCCGGAGCCCTACAAGGGCAAGGGCATTCGCTACGTCGACGAGTACGTTCGCCGCAAGGCCGGGAAAGCAGGGGCTGCCTGATGAGAGGCTCACGCACAGACGCGCGGCGACACCGCCATTTTCGGGTGCGCAAGAAGGTGCACGGCACCACGACCCGCCCCCGGCTCGCGGTGTTCCGCAGCAATCGCTACATCTATGCACAGATCATCGACGACGATCAAGGCGTCACGATCGCCGCTGCTTCCTCTCGAGAGGGCAAGCTGGCGAAGGGAACGCTGAACGTGGAGACCGCCACCAAGGTCGGGAAGCTCATCGGCTCCCGTGCCAAGGATGCCGGAATCGACGAGGTCGTCTTCGACCGTGGCGGCTTCGCCTACCACGGGCGCGTCAAGGCGCTGGCCGACGGAGCCCGCGAAGCCGGGCTGGAGTTCTAGGAGCGCCATGACAAATCGAGACAACAAGGACCGAAGGGACCGGAGAGATCGGCGGGACCGTCGCGAGCGGCGCGAGCCGGAGTTCGACGAGCGCGTCATCGCGATCAACCGCGTCGCCAAGGTGGTCAAGGGCGGCCGCCGCTTCTCCTTCACGGCGCTGGTCACGGTCGGCAACGGCAAGGGCAAGGTCGGCATTGGATACGGCAAAGCCAAGGAAGTCCCCATGGCCATCCAGAAAGGCATGGAGATCGCTCGCAAGAACATGTTCGACGTGCCGATGGCCGGCCAGACGATCATTCACGAGGTGATCGGAGAGCAGAATGCCTCGCGGGTCCTCCTGAAGCCGGCCGCACCCGGTACCGGAGTCATCGCCGGCGGCGCCGTGCGGCAGATTCTCGAGGCGGCCGGCGTCAGCGACGTGCTGTCGAAGTCCCTCGGATCGCCGACGCACGTGAACGTGGCCAAAGCCACGGTGAACGCGCTCCAGGCTCAGCAGCGGCCCGACCTGGTCGCGAAGGCACGCGGGAAGCGACCCGAGGAGCTATTCCCACCGGCGCTCCTGGCGGCATACCGCTCGGCCGAGCTCATGAAGACTCAAGGCGGCTCCTGATGGCTGACAACCTGAAGATCACCCTGGTGCGCAGCACGATCGGCGAGAAGCCCAAGGTGCGTGCCACCGTCGAAAGCCTGGGGCTCCGCAAGATCAATCATTCAGTCGAGCGCCCCGACACACCGGACGTGCGCGGCATGGTGTTCCGTGCGAAGCATCTCCTTGAAGTTGAGGAAGTCTGATGAAACTCCACCACCTCCGCCCCGCAGAGGGGTCGAAGAAGCGCAAGGTCCGCGTTGGACGCGGTGAGGGCGGTCGGCGCGGGAAGACGGCCGGCCGCGGGACGAAGGGTCTCAAGGCCCGGAGCAAGGTGCGGCGCGGTTTCGAGGGCGGCCAGATGCCGCTCCAGCGCCGGATGCCGAAGCTGCGCGGCTTCCGCAACCCGAACCGGGTCGAATACACGGTGATCAACGTCGAGCGTCTCAACGACTTCGACGCCGGAGCGACCGTGACCGCAGAAGACCTGCGGGCGAAGGGCCTCGTGAAGCACCGCGGCAAGGTGAAAGTCCTCGGCGAGGGCGACATCGACCGCGCGCTGACGATCAAGGCCCACGCGTTTAGCCTCGGCGCAGTAGAGAAGATCAAGGCAGCGGGAGGCTCGGTGGAGGTCATCGAGGGCTAGTCGCCCCGGATTCTCACTACCGTGCCCATCTCAGGCAACAGGAGCACTCGAACCACATGCTGACCGCCTTCAGGAATGCGTTCCGGATCCACGATCTACGGAACAAGATCCTCTTCACGCTGTTCATCTTCGTCCTCTACCGCTTCGGAACCACCGTCCCGGTGCCCGGTGTCGACCTGGACGCCATCAAGGAGTTCACCGACGCCGCAACGACCTCCGGGTTCGTCGGCCTGCTGAACCTGTTCTCCGGCGGTGCGCTGACGCGCCTCTCGGTGTTCGCTCTCGGAATCATGCCGTACATCACGGCGTCGATCATCCTGCAGCTGCTCGCCGTTGTGATCCCGAAGCTCCAGGCTCTCCAGGAGGAGGGCGAGAGTGGCCGGAAGGTCATCACGCAATGGACGCGATATCTCACGGTCATCCTCGCGCTCCTGCAGTCCACCGGTTTCTCGTTCCTGTTCCACTCCGGTCAGCTGACCGGCGGTATCGACCTGATCCCGGACTACACACCGCGCAATGTGATCATCATCGTCATCACCATGACGGCCGGCACTGCGCTGTTGATGTGGTTCGGTGAGTTGATCACGCAGCGCGGGATCGGCAACGGTATGTCGCTGCTGATCTTCGTTTCGATCATCTCGCAGATCCCGTCGCAGCTTGCGATCCTCAACGCGAATTCGCAGACGTATCAGTTCATCGTGATCATCGCGGTGATGATCGCGCTCACCGTTGGCATCATCTTCATCGAGCAGGGGCAGCGCCGGATCCCGGTGCAGTTCTCGAAGCGTGTGCGCGGCCGAAAGGTCATGGGCGGCCAGTCGACGTACATCCCGCTGAAGGTGAACATGGCCGGTGTGATCCCCGTGATCTTTGCAACGTCGATCATGTACTTCCCTGCCCTGATCGCATCGGTGTTGCCGCCGGACGGCTGGGGTGCAACGATCCGCGACTGGATCGATACCAACCTGCTCTCGTCCAGCGGCGGCGGGTTCTCCCCGAGCCTCTGGTACATCCTCGTGCTTGCGTTGCTCGTGGTGTTCTTCACCTACTTCTACACGGCGATTCAGTTCGACCCCGAGCGCCAGGCCGACATGATCCAGCGCCAGGGTGGGTTCATTCCCGGCATCCGCCCGGGACGCGCCACGGTCAACTACCTGCAGTATGTGCTGAGTCGCATCACGCTGCCGGGCGCGCTGTACCTCGCGATCGTCACCGTCTTGCCGTCTATCCTCGGCTGGATCTGGAACGTCCCCGTTGGCCTGTCCGGTGTCTCGATCATCATCGTGGCCGGGGTCGCCCTCGAGACGACGAAGCAGATCGAGTCGCAGCTGATGATGAGGAACTACGAAGGGTTCCTCACCTGACCAAAGACACGAGACACGAGACGGTGGGTCCGGTCTTTGGTGTGGCGTCTTGGGTCTAGCGTCTTTGGCAGCCCCGGCTCGGCGGGGTTCGCTCACAAGTATCCTGGTCGCCAACCGACCAGGAGTCTCGCATGGGAAGACGGATCTTGTTCCTTGGACCGCCCGGGGGCGGCAAGGGGACACAGGCGAAGATGGTGCGCCGGGCGCTGGGTGTCCCCCACGTCTCGACCGGCGACATGCTGCGTGAGGCCATGGCATCGGGGAGCGATCTTGGAAGGCAGGCCGAAACGTACGTCTCGGTCGGCGATCTCGTTCCGGACGAACTCGTCGTGGCGCTCGTCGAGGAACGTCTCGCCCGAGAGGACGCGGCCGGCGGCTATCTGCTCGACGGCTTCCCGCGCAATCTGCCCCAGGCCGAAGCGCTCGCCGAGGTCCTCGGTGACGAAGCGCTCGATACGATCGTGTACCTCGACGTCGACGAAGAAGAGATCATCGCACGTCTCCTCAAACGGGCAGAGCTCGAAGGGCGGGCCGACGACAATGAGGAGACGATCCGTCATCGCCTTGAAGTATTCCACGGTGAGACCGAGCCCCTCATCGCCTACTACGGCGACCGGGTCCGGCGTGTCGACGGCACCGGTTCGGTCGAGGACATCTACTGCCGTATCGCGCTCGAGTTGGCGTCCTGATGGCGGGCGCGAAGGTCATCTCGAAAAAGAAGCCGGATGACTTCGCAAGGATGGAAATCGCCGGCCAATGCGTCGCAGCGATGCACCGGGCGGTTCGAGAGGCGGCAGCACCGGGAGTGACGACCCGTGAGTTGGATGCGATCGCGGCGGAGGTGTTGCGTGGGCGCGGGTGCCGATCCTCGTTCCTCGGGTACCACGGCTTCCCTGCCGTCATCTGCACGTCTCCGAACTCGGCGATCGTCCATGGAATCCCCGACGGCTACACCCTGCGCAACGGCGACATCATCTCGATCGATGCTGGGGCCATCTATGAGGGCTGGCACGGCGACGCTGCGTTCACGATGGCGATCGGCGACGTTCCGGGCGAGGTCCAGCGCCTCCTCGACGTCACCGAAGAGGCGCTGTGGAACGGGCTTCGTCAGGCGAGGCACGGCAACCGCCTCGGAGACGTGGGCCACGCGATCGAGGCCACCGCCGAACCCCACGGATACGGGGTCGTGCGGGAGTACATCGGCCACGGGATCGGTCGCCAGATGCACGAGGCGCCGAACGTGCCGAACTACGGCGTGCCGGGGAAGGGCCTGAAACTCAAAGTAGGAATGGCGCTTGCGATCGAGCCGATGTTCAATCTGGGTACGGCCGAGACCGTCGTGCTCGACGACGGCTGGACCGTTGTGACGGCGGACGGGGCGCTCTCTGCGCATTTCGAGCACACGGTGCTCATCACGGCCGACGGTCCGGTGGTGTCGACGCTCCCAGAACCGCTGCCTCTCTGACCGTGCACCGCAGGCAGTGTCGCGTGGTGGATGCCTGCGACGTCGGGTCAACCACACGCCCATCGTGTCTCTACTATTCGCCTCATGGGAAGTCTCGGTACCGGCGAAATCCTGGTCATCGTTCTGGTGGCGATCATCGTCTTCGGTCCCCAGCGTCTCCCGGAGATCTCTCGGAAGGTGGGCGAGCTGCTCGCAAAGGCCCGTCAGATGGCGAACTCGGTCACGCAGAGCATCGATTCCGAGTACGGCGACATCGCGGCTCCGCTCAAGGACCTCAAGGGCGAGTACGACGCAACCATGTCCGACATGAAGGGTGTCGCAGCGTCGGCGGCGGCGAACCTCTCGGTCGAGATGCCGACGGCCGACCTCAAGAAGCAACCCCGAGCCGACCGGCCCGCTCCCGGCTCTGACGGCCCCGCGCCGGCAAGCGAAGCGCCGAATCCGGCGGGTCCCGTCGCAGACTCGGCCGCTCTGCCCAACGGCGCCGAGGGTGGCGCGCCGGATGACGAACCCGACACTGACGTCCCCGAGGACGAGGCGTTGTGACCACACCGTCGATGCCGTTGATGGATCACCTGGTCGAGCTGCGCTCGCGTTTGATCAAATCGGTAGCCGCCGTCGTTGTCGGAACGATTGTGGCGTTCTTCTTCAACGAGCAGATTCTCGACCTCCTTGCCGAGCCCTACTTCGTGGCCGTGCCCGACGGGGAACTCGCATTCTTCCGGCCGACCGAGGCGTTCTCCACGGTGATGCGCCTCAGCCTCTTCGGCGGCTTCATCCTGGCCTCACCGGTGATCCTCTATCAGACCTGGCGTTTCGTCGCTCCCGCCCTCACGCCGAAGGAAAGACGCTGGGCGTACCCGGTCACGGCCGTCTTCGTGCTCTTGTTTCTCGCCGGTGTGGTCGTTGGCTACGTCGCCCTCGAGCGCGGCCTCGGCTTTCTTCTCGAGTTCGGTGGCGACTCGTTGACGCCGGTGATCGGTGCCGACTTCTACCTCAAGTTCGCCATGCGGTTCATCCTCGCTTTCGGCATCGCGTTCGAGTTCCCGGTGTTCCTCTTTGCCGCCGCTGCCGTCGGTGCCGTGTCGAGCAAGACGTTGCGTTCCAACCGCCGCTGGGCACTGCTGATCATCCTGATCGCGGCAGCCTTCATCACGCCGTCCGGGGATCCGATGACGCTCATGCTGCTCTCGGTGCCCCTCTACATCCTCTATGAGCTGACGATCCTCGCGATCCGGCTCGTGCTCCGTCGCTGACTCGGCCCACAACCGAACGGAGGAGGAGGGCCCTTCGTCCCTTGTCTAGA
>JAHEEL010000112.1 GCA_024640745.1 Actinomycetes bacterium | reverse complement strand
CAGACGACCTGTCGGCCGCACAGCTCTCGACGAACTGAGCTCCACCCAGCGATCCTCCGCTCTCAACGGCAGGGAGGACTGCGGTGACCTGTCCCCGATTCACGCCTCGGCTTGCCGTGAGAACCGTCCCTCACGCTGGTCCATAGCGGACGAGCTCCAGCAGCGCTCGCCCCGCCACAGGATCCGGCACGCCGGTCGGTCTAAGGCGTCGTGGACCTCTTCTACCAAGGCGACGCTCTTTCTGAAGCACGGTCGCCGAGCGCATCCGTGCCGATCTCGCACGGGTGGGAGCGGCAACGAGTCTGCGCGTTTCTGAACGCCTGACCGAGCACAGCCGCTATGGGCAGGTTGAGCCGGGAAGTGGTGGTGAGAAATCTGGGCGCCACCGACTGCCCATCCGCTGTGATTCGCTACGTCTACGCTGCCGGGGGCGAGCACCACGCGCTCCGGGCGCTGCGAGCACTGCGTGCTCGAGCCGAGACCAGCAGGGACCTCGTGCCGAGCTGAGATCTCGAAGCGTGTGCCGTGTTGTGCTACCCCGACCGCAGCTTCCCTGGCCGGGTGCGCAAGACGGTCTCGGCTTGTTCGACGAGGGCTTGTATGACGTCCGCGGCTGGCCGGATCTGGTCGACGAAGCCTGCCGCCTGTCCGTAGCGCGCAGCGTGGACTTCTGGATCGAACGGTCCGTCGGTGCTCACGTGCGCCTGAAACTCCTCCCGTCGAGAGCGCAACTCGTCTTCGCGGCCAGCCCATTCCGTGTTGAACCGGTTAACTCGCATCCGATCGGAAATGGACGGCGGAAACGGGTAACCACCGACGATGTCGTACACATCGGTCAGCACCGTGTCGGTGCCGTCGCTCGCAACGATCAGTTCCTTGTAGGTGTCGTCGACCTCGGTCGCCTCGACGGTCGCGAGGAACACGGTGCCCATCATCACCCCGTCGGCGCCCGCGACCATCGCTGCGGCCATCGTGGGACCGTCGCCGATTCCTCCAGCTGCGAGGACGGGAGTGTCAGGGTGCCGCTCGACGACGCTCGCGAGGAGTGGGAGCAAGCTCATCGAACCGGTATGACCTCCCGCCTCGGTGCCCTGTGCGACCAGCACGTCCGCGCCGGAGTCGACCGCCATGTCGGCGTCGTCGAGGTCCTGGACCTGACAGATGAGCTTCGCGCCCGCATCACGAATCCGGTCCGCCCAGGCACCAGGGGCGGAGAACGACAAGCACACTGCGTCGGGGTGCTGCTCGAGGGCCTCGTCCAGTAGCGGCGCTGCGAAGTCGAGGAACGGCGTGATGAAGCCGATCGCGAACGGTCGCTGCGTCGCTGCGCGGAGAGCGACCACTTGCTGAGTGATCCAGCCCGGACCAAGACCCGGGCCCATCCCCCCGAACGATCCAAGGCAGCCGGCGCTGGACACCGCACCGGCCAGACCACCGCCGCTGTGTCCGCCCATCGGCGCCGACATCACCGGATAGTCCAGACCGAACATTTCCGTGAAGCGTGTCCCCAGCACGAACTCACCCTACGCAGCTCCCGCAATGCAGTCGACCGGGAAACGAACTCGGTGGGTGAGCACAACAAGGAGCCCTTGAGCGGTCGGACCGTTCTTTGCGACAAGGTGATCGGCGCCGGGCCCGCGGCGGCGGCTGGCGATCCCTGGCCGCCACGGTCGGTCATCGCGATGTCGAGCGTCGCATCAAGGCCGAGGAACGCTCCGCTGTCGTGCCCGCTATGCGCTGCTGCGGTGGCCTGTTGCATGGTCGACTGTGGGCGGGGAGAGAATCGACAAATCTGTCGTCGGGGCATCTGCTGAGCTCGGATAGGGCCCTTGCGCCAGTTACGGCTGCTCGTCGGCGGCGATCTTCGACGCGCCGACGAACAGAAGACGACGCTGGACTCGTGGTCCAATCGAACCGCCCCGATTCCTCGCTCGGGTATCCGCCGCAACGAGTCCTCGTTGTGGCCGTCGAATGGTCGTGGTCGGGCGTGCGACACTGGCGGGATGGTTCAGGGGGTGGAGGCGCCGTCGGGGACGGTGGCCTTTGTGTTCACCGACATCGTGGGATCGACGCGGTTGTGGGAGCGTGACGATGACGCGATGAATGTTGCTCTCGCGTCGCATGACGAGATTCTGCGTTCGTGCGTGGGTGCTGAGGGTGGTTACGTCTTCTCCACGGCGGGTGACGCGTTTGCGGTAGCGTTTGAATCGCCGGCTGGGGCGTGTCGCTCGGCACTTGCGGTCCAGGCGCGTCTGGCTGCGCATGATTGGCCGACACCGGAGCCGCTTTCGGTGCGTGTGGGCGTTCATGTCGGTGAGGGACGCGAACGTGATGGCGACTACTTCGGCTCGGCCGTCAACCGTGCGGCCCGGATCATGTCGGCCGCCCACGGTGGGCAGGTGGTGCTCTCCATGGCGTGTGCGTCGATTGTCGGCACCGAGCAGTTGATCGATCTCGGGGAGCACCGCCTCAAGGACCTCGGGGCTCCGGAGCGACTGTGGCAGCTGAACGCCGGAGTCTTCCCTCCGCTGCGGACTCTGGACGTTGTTCGCCACAACCTCCCGGTGGAGCGCACCCTGCTGCTGGGTCGTGGCGCGGCCGTCGACCAGGTCGTCAAGCTTGTGTCCGAGCATCGGCTCGTCACGCTGCTGGGGATCGGTGGAACGGGCAAGACCCGACTGGCGGTGGCAGCGGCCGCAGAACTCGTCGACGAGGCCGCCGATGGTGTCTGGTTCGTCGACCTCGTCCCGGCGAGCGGCGCGGCCGACGTGGTGACGGCAATCGCTGCCGCAACGGGCCTCCACGTTGCTGGGAGCGACCTGCTCGGCGCGATGGTTGAGGCGCTTCGGCGACGCCGATTGGTGATCGTGTTGGACAACTGCGAGCACGTCACCGACGAGGTCGCCGAGGTTGTCGATGCCGTGTTGACCGGCACCGTGGAGCCACGGATCGTGGCGACGAGTCGTGAGCCGTTGGAGTTGTTCGGCGAGCAGCAACTGCGGGTCGAGCCGCTTGAAGTCGCAGAGAGTGCTGCCTCGCCGGCCGTGGAGTTGTTCATCTCATCGGCCGAGCGAGTGGGAGTCACGATCGATCGGAGTGATGTTGCACGGGTGGCGGGAGTCTGCGACGCACTCGACGGCCTGCCGCTGTCGATCGAGCTCGCCGCTGCCCAGCTCCCTCACATGAGGCTAGAGGAGTTGGCGGACCGTCTCGATCAGCGATTCGAGTTGCTGTCACGCCACCGTCGGGGATCGCACAGTCGACAGGCGAGCCTGCTGGCGGTCGTGCAGGACTCGTGGCAGATGCTCAATTCGTCCGAAAGGGACCTGCTGCTGCAAGCGGCCGCCTTCCCGGCGGGCTTCGACATCGACGACTTGGAGGGCGTCTGGCCGGCCCGCGCCACGTCACCGGTTCGCCTCCTGGGAGGGCTCGTGGACCGTGGGCTGGTGAGCCGCAGCGACGACGGACGACATCGACTGTTGGAGACGATCAAGCTGTTCGCTCGCGAGAGATGGGCCGAACATGACGGGCCCAGGTACATGGAGCGTCACCGTGCCTGGGTGCTCGGAGAGATCACCGGGCGAACCCGCGAGGAGTGGTTCAACTCGACCGATGCTGCGCATTGGGGAATCGTGCACTATGCGGACCACCGTGCGGTCGAGGATCAGCTCGCGACCGACGGTGCGCTCGACGAGCTGAGTCTGCTGTTGGCAGGCTTGACGTTTGCGTACAACGTCGAGCACAGCGCCCAAGCAGCAGCAGTCGTCGAACGGATCGCGACGTACCTCACTGGGCTCCCACTCACCGACGAGCAGCGGGCAATGCTCATGGTGGTCGCTGCCTCGGCGTGTCTTCCGGCGCGACAGCCGGAGCTGATGGAGTCTCACTTCAAGTCTGCGGTGGTGCCGCTCCGCGAGCACGACCACTGGGAGGCTTTGACGGTTGCGCTCAGCTACTTGGCAACGATAAGGGGTGTCCGTGACATCGAGTCGGCACTGAAGCAGGTCGACGAGGCGGTCGCCACGGCACGATCGGGGGGATCTGAGGTGATGTCCGAGTACGCCTTGGCGTTCCGCTGCGGAATACTTGCCGGTAGCGGCCGTATCGACGCTGCGGCCGAGGAGATCGTTACTCTCCGACGACGGCTCCAAGCACGGTCGGCACATGACTATGCGAGCTGGATCTGCGACCTTGTCGATGTGGGCGTTCACGTGCTCGGCGAGCCAGCGGCGTCGCAAGATGCGGCCGCACGTGTGACACAGCTGCTCCAGGACGTCGAGGGCTCCCGGCCGATCTCGTGGCCATACCTTGCGGTCGCGAGTTGCGCGTCGGCGGCAGCAGGTGACGTCGAGGCTGCACGGGCGTCGATCACGCGCACCATCGGTTCCGCGACTTCCGCTGGGGAAGAACCCCTTCCGGATCTTCTCGTACCGCTCGCGACACTCGCCTGGGCGCGCGGAGACCTCGACCGGGCACGCCGATGGCTGACCGCCGTGCGCCGTGCGCCGATCCCGACCCACGGCTTCTATGTCACGATCATCTACCGTCAGCTCCGTGACCGGATCGGGCTCACAGCAGGTGATCCGCTCATCGCGACGACCCTTCGACAACTCCTCGACGAGGCCCTCGCGTGGTTGAGCAGCCTGTCAATCGAGGATCAATCACCAGCCAAGACGTGACCGATGCCCGACGCTCCAACAACTCATCTGACACCCCTCTGGGATGGGGTTGCGAGCTGGCGTTGTTTCGCCGAGGCGGGCAACGCGACGATCCCGTGGTGTCGCCGCAGCCAACGAGATGTGATGTCCGGTTGGCTGCTCCGAGTAGCGGAGAGGGACGATGACAGTGAGTTTTGACGTTCGGGGCAAGACGGTGTTGGTCACGGGGGCCAATCGTGGGATCGGGCGGGCGATCGTCGAGTCGTGCGTGCAACACGGAGTGGCAAAGGTTTATGCGGCCGTTCGAAAATTGGATTCGGCGGCACCGTTGGTGGCGGCCTACGGCGACAAGGTGGTACCGGTCCGAACCGATCTGGCCGAGCCGGTCACCGTCATCGCTGCTGCCGAGATGGCCGATGACGTTGAGCTGGTGGTGAATAGCGCCGGTGTCCTGAGGAATGCCACACCGCTCTCCGAAGATGCCATCGAGGTGCTCGAGTACGAGATGGAGACCAACGTCCGCGGCCTGATCCGCATGGCCCAGGCGTTCGCGCCGGTACTGCGAGCAAATGGTGGCGGAGCCTTCGTGCAACTCAACTCTGTCGCATCGATCACGTGCTTCACGGACTTCGCGCTGTACTCCGCGTCCAAGGCGGCCGCCTACTCCATCACCCAAGCATTACGCGAGTTGCTCGGTCAACAAGGAACCCAGGTTCTCAGCATCCACCCGGGAGCGGTTGCCAGCGACATGGCGAACACCGCCGGACTCCAGGAGATTGCCGTTCCCCCATCGATGGTCGGCGACGCCATGATCGCCGCACTGCAGGCCGGCGACTTCCATCTGTTCCCGGACCCCAGCGCACGACCGTACGGCAGGGCGTACCAGAGCTTCGCCGAGAAGATCGTGGAAGCGTGAGGTCCCAGCGACGGCGAAGCTAGCCCCCAGCCCGCGACATGCAGGGCGGGACACTGCCCTCATCGATCGTCGAGTGACCGAGACGAGAGGAACCAGCCATGACACAACCCGAGCGGACATCCACCAGTGGCGAGGGAACCGTCTACTTCGAGGACATCGAGTTAGGGCGCACCTACTGGGGGAGCGAGCAGGTTGCCGACGAAGAGGAGCTGATCGCCTACGGGCAACGATTCGACCCCTGGCCGATGCACACCGACCCGAACATCGGCGACGCGTCCCCGCTCGGCGGTCTCGTGGCATCCGGTGGATACACGATCAGTCTCCACTATCTCTCAGTTCACGCAATCCTGAACGCGCCGGGCGCTGAGTGGGCGTTTCTCGGGGGCTTTGACTGGCACGTGCAGTTCCCCAAGCCGCTCCGACCCGGCGAGCATGTACGAGTCCGGTTGGTCGTTGTCGAGAAGCGGCTGAGCTCCAAGCCCGGCCGTGGCATCGTCACCGCCGAGGTGGACCTCGTCGATCGCCACGACGACCCCGTCCTCCGGATCCGCGTGGCCTTCATGATGGCGACGACACCCTCGTCGAGCTGATCGCTAGCCTAGAATCGCGACCGCACCCCCCAGGCAAGTCTGAGACGGACCCGGCGCCCGGTTCGGATGGACGTCAGGACGCGCATGTCGGCTCTCCAAAAAGTCCTCCGACTCGCGCGTGATCCGGCATCGAGCGGCTCCGCCAGCTTGCAGAGCCACCGGTCACCGACGGTGATCGCCATCGATGGTCCCGGACCGACGTCGACCTCACCCGCTGTCGCGGGAGTTCAGTAGACGTTGTTCTCGTAGTCGTCCTGAGCGATCTCGATCGCCGTCTCGACCGGGATGCCGCGCTCACCCAACCCGGCGTGGCAGTGCACGACCTCGCCCATCGACGGATACGTGGATCGTTCGATGCGCGAATCCGGGTCCCACAGGCGCGCCCGCTTGGGTGCTTTCCCGCAGTGGATGAAGGCCTCCTCGACATGCACCAGGAGCGCGATTGGCGGAACCTTGCCCTGCATCGCCATGGGCTCCAAGACGTCCGAGGCGACGCTGAGCGACGCCGTGCCGTTGACGCGCATCGTCTCATCCATTCCGGGCACCAAGAAGATGAGTCCGACGGCTGGGTGTTCGAGCACGTTCGTGTATGTGTCGCAACGGCGGTTTCCAGGTCGTTCGGGAATGGCGAGCGTGTGGTCGTCAAGGACATGGACGAACCCGGGCGGATCACCTTTGGGCGAGACATCCATCTTTCCTGCTGCGTTCCGGCTGGCGATGGTAAGGAACGGGCTCAGCGCGATGAAGCGTGTACACATCTCGTCGATGTGGTCGATGGATTTCGCGAGGTTCGCCGCGTGCCCTTCTCCGAGGTGCCCTCTGAGCTCGGCAACGGTTGTGATTCGATCTGCCATCGGTTCCCCTTCGATTGGCTGTCGACGATTGTCTCAAAGCGTCGACGAGTTGTCGACCCTTCCCGATTCGGCCGCGATGGCACGCCACCGCACGCGAGACCGATCTCCCTCGATCGCACCCTTCCCCAGAACGCCGGATCGGAGGCGCGCATAGCGACGTATTCCGACAGCGCTCGCACCGTTCAGGATCCGGCATGACACTCGGCTCCGCCAGCTGCCAAGCCTCGCCTCGAGCGACGCGCAATATGGAGTGGGTGGCCGAGCCCAGTCGTGCCGAACCCGGACGGGTCGGCGGGTGGCGAGAGTCTGAGCGATATGCGTGCCCCCGAACGGCACTTTGCGGGCAGGGGCGAGTGGCGTGATCGGGTGGCGTGGCAACTTGGTATAGCTAGCCATCGGGTGCGATGCGCGGCGGCTGACGCCGAAGTCGACGCATCTCGTTCCGGGGACGTGCAGTCGGCGATTCTAGACTTCGGCCATGTCCGCCCAGGTTGGCGAGAATCTCGCGACCCAGCTCGCCTCTCGAATGGTCGCCCTGGTCAACACCAACGATCCGAGCGGGTTCCCCGCTCTCTTCGCCGAGGACGTCCTGCGCGTCGATCACCGCCGCGGCATCACGGCCGAGGACATCATCGGCCGCGAGG
>JAHEEL010000111.1 GCA_024640745.1 Actinomycetes bacterium | reverse complement strand
GAGGGTTGGGGTAGCATGTGGCCATGGCACGCCATGACGAGCAGCGAACACCGGATGTCGAGCGCGACCCGACCATCACGTTCACTCCCGAACACGACGCCACCGCCAGCGGTGCATCGGGCAGCAGCGTTGCGGGAGCGTTCGGATGGGCGCTCATCGTCGAGACGGGACCCCAGGCGGGTCTGACGTACGTGCTCGCCGAGGGTGACACCCTGGTCGGACGTGGTTCGGACTGCGACATCTTCCTCGGCGATGTGACCGTGTCGAGGCACCATGCGCTGCTCAACGTCGACGGCGACGCCCTGCGCCTGCGCGATCTGGGCTCCACGAACGGCACCTACGTCAACGGCTCATGGGTTGACGCGTTCGCCCTCTCGGCAGGTGACGAGATCATCATCGGGAAATTCCACCTCGTTGTTGCTCGCGGGACCATCTGATGGGTTCACCGCCCCTGCGAGCGGCGCGCACCCGGAGCATCGGGGAGGTGATCAACCTCCTGAAGCCCGAGTTTCCCGATGTGACGGTATCGAAGCTGCGCTTCCTCGAGAGCCAGGGCCTCGTTGAACCAAGCCGATCTGCCTCCGGCTACCGGGTCTTCAGCGAGGAGGATGTGCGGCGCATCGAGTACGTGCTCAAGGAGCAGCGAGATCACTACCTGCCGCTCAAAGTGATCAAGTCGAAGCTCGCTGCGTGGGAACAGGGCGACGAGTCGCCGGTGGTTCCCGAAGCGGGCCCGCCTCCGGAGGCCTACTTCGCGACGTCGGGCGTATCGCTGACGCCAGCGGAGTTGATGCGCTCCTCCGGGTTGTCGGCACACCAGCTCACCGGTCTCATGGAGGTCGGCATCCTCGAGCCGATGCAGCTCCCGGATGGAAGCGATGTGTTCCGAGATCACGACCTCTCGATCGCTCGCGCGGCACACCGGCTGCTGGCGCACGGGCTCGAGGTGCGGCACCTTCGTGCGATCCGATTGTCGGCCGACCGCCAGACCGACTTGCTGGGGCAATTGGTTGCTCCGCTCCTGCGGCATCGGAATCCCGAGAATCGTCACCGAGCGGCCGAGACGCTCGCCGATTGCTCCCAGGCTGCAGCAATACTTCAAGAAAGCATCACCCGGGGTAGGCTTCGCAACCTCCTCGAACGATGATTCCTGCAGTCGCCACCTCCCTCGTTTTCGCGCTCCTCGCACCGCTCGGGTCGCACGCCACGGCACCGGTGCAACCGGTGGCGTCCGAACCGCCCCCAACGGTGAGCGCACAGTCGTGGGCGGTGTACGACGAATCGGCGGACGTGATGCTCGCGACGTGGAACGTTGATGAGCGGTATCCGATGGCATCGGTCACGAAGGTGCTCACCGCCATGGTCGTTCTGGACGAAGCGGACCTCGACGACGTGGTAACCGTTCCGTCGTCTGCAACGGAGAGCCGAGGCTCGAGCGCTGGCTTGGTGGCCGGAGAGCAATGGACTGTTTACGACCTGCTGGTCGCGATGCTCGTGCGCTCCGGCAACGACGCCGCTCTCACGCTTGCGTGGTATGTGGGAGGCGGGGACGTCGACGCGTTCGTGGCCAAGATGAACGCACGTGCGGCAGAGCTCGGCATGAATGACAGCAGCTTCGCGAACCCGAACGGGCTCGATCACGCCGACCACTATTCGACGGCGAATGATCTCGTCACATTGACGGTGGCGTCCTTGGACTATCCGGTGATTCAGCAGATCGCACGGATCAAGACCATCACCATGCCGGCGGATCCGACCGGGAAGAGCCGCCAGGTCAACAACACGAATCGCCTGCTCGGCACGTATCCGGGTGTTGTCGGGCTCAAGACCGGCGATACGCCGTTCGCCAACAAGGTGCTGCTCGGCATCACCGAGCGAGGGCAACGTCGCATCGTGACCGTGGTGATGGGATCGGATGATCACTTCACGGATAGCCGAGAGCTCATCGACTGGTCGTATACGACCTACGGGCTGCGCGACCGCTGGCTCCGCCCGTTCTTCTCCGAGCAGGGCGGGGGAGGGGTCGTGGCCGCCGACCTCGAGCTGAGCGCGTCCGAGGAGCGCCGACTCGGCGCCATGCCCAGAATCGACGACGGTCGGTGGCGAATGTCGGCGCTGACCGACCTCCCGAAAGCGGCGTTGATCACCGAATGGCTGAAGGGCGCCCTTCCGAGCATCGTGGGCGGAGATCAATGAGCGCCGCCTACGTGGAGGTGATCGATGAGGCAACGCTCCAGGCGCGGGTGCGTGAGCTCGGCCGCGAGATCACTGCCGAACTCGAAGACCCCGATCCCGTGGTCGTCGGTGTTCTCAAAGGCTCCGTGCCGTTCCTCACCGATCTGACTCGCTACCTGCCGCTGACCGTCGAAATCGACTTCCTCAGCCTCACCCGCTTCGGCCGGGAGGGTCGCGTCTCGGTCGCCATGGACCTTTCGGTCCCGATCGAGGGGCGCTCAGTCCTGATCGTCGAGGACATCGTCGATACGGGACTCACGCTCTCGACCCTCCGCAAGATGCTGCTCGCCAGAGGCGCCGCGAGCGTTGCGACGGTGGCGCTCCTGGACAAGTCGACGCGCAGGATCATCGACGTTCCCGTCGAGCATCGTGGCTTCGAGGTCGGGGATGAGTTCCTGCTCGGCTACGGGATGGACTGGCAGGGCCGGTACCGCAATGTGCCGTCGATCTGGGCGGTGATGGACCTTGCGCTGCTCACGGCCGATCCGGATTCGTTCCGCCGCCACGCCTTCCGCAAGAGCGCGTCGCCTGCCGGCTGAGCCTGATCTCGGTGATAGGCTGAGCGTATGAGTGAGCGGGTTCCCATGGAGGTAGTCGGTGTGCGCATCGAGCTGCCAACCAATACTCCGATCCTCCTCCTGCGCGAGCGGGATGGTCGCCGGTATCTCCCGATCTGGATCGGGACTCCGGAGGCGACTGCGATCGCCCTCGCGCTCGAGGGTGTGGAGACGGCTCGGCCCCTCACGCACGATCTCATGAAGTCCGTGCTCGACGCCCTCGGGGCCGACATCGAGCGGGTCGAAGTCGTGTCGCTCGACCAGGGCACGTTCTATGCCGATCTCGTCATCGAGAGCGACGGCGAGCAGCTGACGATCTCGGCGCGGCCGTCCGATGCCATCGCGCTTGCGACCCGGACCGGATCGCCCGTGTTTGCGTCGAAGACGCTGCTCGAAGACGCAGGGGTGGAGATCCACGACGACTCCGAGGAAGAGGAGATCGAGCGGTTCCGTGAGTTCCTCGACGATGTGACGGCCGAGGACTTCGAGCATGGTGCATCGTCCTGAACCGGCGTCGACTTATCCACAACGGTTGTTGACAACACCCACGCGCCAATCCTAGTTTCACGTCCGTAGTTTCAGCTGGCGGAATTACATGACTGTAAGCTGGGCGATGTGGGAGGCACACGCAGGATGGTGGACAGCAAGCCGGACCAGGTCACGGAGGGGTATCGAGCCCCGCAGGTATGCAGCTTGGTTGGCATCACGTATCGTCAGCTCGACTACTGGGCCAGAACCGGGCTCATCACGCCGTCGCTCCAGCGGGCGGCCGGTTCCGGGAGCCAGCGGCTCTATGCCTTCCCCGACATCGTGCAGCTCAAGGTGGTGAAGCGCCTGCTCGACGCCGGCATGTCGCTCAAGAAGATCCGTCGGGCGATGGACATCCTTCGGGCGGAGTTGGCGTCGGAGACACCGCTGTCGAATGTCACGCTGCTGTCGGACGGGAAGACGATCTACGCGGCGCACAGTCCGTCGGAGGTCGTCGACGTCTTCCGCGGAGGTCAGGGCGTCTTTGGGATCGCCGTGGGACCGGTCCAGGAAGAACTCGTGGGTGAGATCCATCGCCTGTTCCCCGACCGCGCAATCAGCGCCAAGCACGAGGTAGCCACATCCACGGCAGCATCCCACTGAACGACGATCTCCTCGCGGGGCCGGCCGACGATGTGGTCTTCGCCCATTCCAGCGAGCGTGAGTTCGCGCGACTGCTGGATTTCTACGATGTGGTCTGGGAATACGAGCCGCGCGCTTTCGCCATCGAGTGGGATGAGGCTGGAACGGTGATCAAGGAGTTCCGACCCGACTTCTATCTCCCGGCCGACGACCTCTACATCGAGATCACCACGATGAATCAGCGGCTCGTCACGAAGAAGAACGGGAAGATCCGGAGGCTCCGCGAGCTCTATCCGGATATCCGCTGCAAGATCTTCTACCAGCGGGACTTCCACCATCTGCTCGTCAAGTACGGGCTGGAGGAGCCGGCCGACGTGGAGCTGCCAGCCGCTCCAACCCGAATCCCTGGACCTCCGGCCGTCACCAACCTCTCCGACGTCGCCTCCCTCTGAACCCGGCACACCGGGGAGGCACCGCGCATTCGGTGCAGGGCTAGCCTGTGGGCTGTTACCGAGTCCGGAGCGAATCGTGCCCCAGTCACCCCTTCACGATGTTCACGTCGAACTCGGGGCGCGGTTCACGGACTTCGGAGGCTGGGAGATGCCGGTCCGCTACTCGGGGGTCATCGCCGAACATCAAGCCGTGCGCAAAGGCGTCGGCGTCTTCGACGTTTCGCACCTCGGACGATTCCTGGTGGAGGGACCTGGAGCCGAGGAACTGGTCCGGTATGAGCTGTGCAACGACATCGCGAAGGTCGGTCCGGGACGTGCGCAGTACAGCATGGCGCTCAACGAGAGGGGCGGTGTCGTCGACGACGTGATCGTCTGGCGCATCGGCGACGCTCGATTCTGGGTAATGCCGAACGGGACCAACTTCGACGACATCCTCGACCGCTTCAATGCCGACCGTGGGCCTGAAACCACGGTGCGTGCGTTGCGTGATGCGACGGCGTTGGTGGCCGTCCAGGGCCCCGAATCGCCGGGCGTCGTAGAGGAGGTGATCGGCGCCATGCCGGGTCGCTTTCGCGTCGTCGAAGGCCGGTACCGGGCCGATTGGTGCATTGGCGCGGGAACCGGCTACACCGGCGAGCGGGGCGCAGAGATCGCGGTACCGGCAGAGAACGGTCCCGACCTGATGCGGGATCTGATCCGAGCGGGGGCGGTTCCGTGCGCGCTCGGGGCGCGCGACACGCTTCGACTCGAGATGGGCTACCCGCTGTGGGGACAAGACCTCGATGAGGAGACCACACCGCTCGAGGCCGATCTCGGTTGGGTGGTCGCCTGGGACCACGACTTCGTGGGCCGCTCTGCGCTGCTGGCCCAGGACGACGCGGGTACCCGCCGGTCGCTCGTGGCTCTGACGACCGAGGGCCGGGCGGTCCCTCGGCGCGGCTATCCGGTACGCGTGGGCGAATCGACGGGCACGGTGACGAGCGGGAACTTCAGCCCGACGCTGGGACACAGCATCGCGCTTGCCTATGTCTCGCCCCCGATCGACCCAACCTCTGATGCGGCGGCGGAGATCGAGATCCGGGGCATGTGGCACGCCGCTCGCACGACATCGCTTCCGTTCATACCGCGGTGAGCATCGAGCGGGTCGTCGCCCTGGTCGACGGCCCGTTCTGCTATTCCCGCGCGCTCGCACCGGAGATCCGGCGCGAGCTGAGCTCCCTGCCCGACTGCGAGGAGCTGCCGTTCGTGCGAGGCCAGACCGTGATCGCCCAGAGCGAGGTACGTCCGGTCGTGCTTGGGCATCCGAACCACCTCGGCATGTTCGAGCCTCCGCACGATGGGCCGACCGTCGTCCTCACGGGGCGATGGTCCAATCTGCGGCCCACCATGCCGGGGGCATCGATCATCGCCGTGGAGCCCGCCGTCGGCCGGGGCGCTTCGGAACGAGCCATGGACGATGCCCGTACGCTCCTCATGCGGCTGCGTCAGATCCGTGGCGCCCAGCCGGCATGGAAGCCACAGAGCCCTGTGCTCATCATGTTGCTGCCGCGAGCCGTTGCTCCCTTTGCCGAGACTCATGTGATCGACACCGCCGGTCTCTCGTACCCCGAGTTGCCGGGCGGCATCCGGATCGAAGTCGTCGGCGATGTCTCGGGGGCCGACGTCACCCGATATGCTGCGAGTCTCGAACGGGTCATCATCCAGGAGGCGTGAACGTGGAGATATTCGGTGTCGACGTCGGCGGTTCCGGTGTGAAGGGGGCGCCGGTCGACCTGACGGATGGGCAGCTCGCCGCACCGCGAATGCGCATACCCACTCCGAAGCCGGCAACCCCCGATGCAGTGATCGAAGCCATTGCCGGAATCGTCTCGGGCCATGGCTGGTCGGGACCGATCGGCGTCACCGTCCCCGGTGTGGTTTTGGACGGCGTGGTACAGACTGCAGCCAACATCAGCGAGGAATGGATCGGATTCGATGCGGCAACGGGGCTGTCGGAGCGCCTCGGCATGCCGGTCAAGGTCCTCAACGACGCCGATGCCGCCGGCCTTGCGGAAGTGACGTACGGGGCAGCGAAAGGTGAGAGAGGCGTCGTTCTGCTGCTCACGTTCGGCACCGGCATCGGCAGTGCCTACCTGCACGAAGGCACGCTCATCCCGAACACCGAACTCGGGCACCTGAAGTTCAAGGACGGGGTAGCCGAGGAGTATGCCGCCGGACGGCTCGTCAAGCGGGGTGATCTCGAGATCGAATGGTGGGCCCGCCGCGTCGACGAAGTCCTCGACTACCTCGACGACCTGTTCTGGCCCAATCTGTTCGTGTTCGGCGGCGGTATCTCGAAGCGATTTGAGGACTACTCGCATCTGCTCGATACCCGCGCGAGGATCGTTCCGGCGATGCTCAGGAATCAGGCCGGGATCGTGGGTGCGGCGCTCGCGGCCGCCCGAGGTGTCGATCATGCCTGAGTCCACTGGGAGTTTCTCGACCGAGGACGGCATCGAGCTCTTCACCCGCTCGTGGACTCCGGACGGCGCACCGGACCGGGGGATGCTCATCGTGCACGGCATCGCCGAACACTGCGGCAGATGGGATCACGTGGGCGTGTTCTTCTCCGAGCGCGGCTACGCGGTGACCAGTTTCGACCTGCGAGGGCACGGTCAATCCGAAGGCACGAAAGGGCACGTCGAGCATTTCAGCGACTTTCTGGACGACATCGAGGGAATCGTGAAATCGGGGCTCGTTCGCACCGACCTCCCATGGGTGCTCTACGGCCACTCGCTCGGCGGCTTCATCTCCACGTGCTACCTCGCAGAAGATCGCCCGCATCCGGACGCTGCGGTGCTGTCGGCGCCGGCGCTCGCGGCAGAGATACCGTTCGCCACTCGCATCGCGGCACAAGTTGTCGGTCGTGTGCTGCCGAAGCTCGCCTTGCCGAACCCGGTTGAACTCGATCACCTGTCGCGGGATCCCTCCGTCGGCGAAGCCTACGACGCCGACCCGCTGGTCTACCAGAAGGCCACGACTCGGCTCGCCCTCGAGTCCTTCGCCGCGCAGGACCGCATTCAGAATGAGATCGAATCGATTACCACACCAACACTGGTCATCCACGGCTCGGAGGATACGCTGGTGCCGCCGTCCGCCTCAGCCCCGCTTGCGAAGGTGGATTCCGTCGACCGGAAGGTGTATCCGGGTCTCCGCCACGAGCTGCACAACGAACCGGAGCAGAATCAGGTGCTGTCCGAAGTGGCCGCCTGGCTCGACGCAACGCTGGCGTAGGTGGGCCGAACGACCTCGTCGATCAGACGGCGGCGGATCGGCCAATCAC
>JAHEEL010000110.1 GCA_024640745.1 Actinomycetes bacterium | reverse complement strand
TCGATACTCACATTTCTGTCGGCGATTGCGTTCTGGATGGACCGCTCGGTTGGTCGGGAAGGGGCGTTCCTCGACCACGCAACTGAGGTGCTCGCGATGCACACGTCGCAGGAGGCGCTCGCCGCCCGCCTGATGGACGAGGCCGTCGACGCCGTGCCGCTGCTCGCTCTGGTGCGGGGAGCGGGAGAGCGAGCGACAGTTGCGCTGCTCGACTCGGGGGCGTTCGACTCGGCAATCGACTCCGTCGTCAGAGCCGGCCATCGCTACATCATTGCGCGCCCGGACGGACCGTTCGCGGTCGACCTCACCGAGGTCCGTGACGGCATCGTCGCTCCGATCGCCCAATTTGCGCCGGACCTCGCCGAGCGCGTCCCGGTCGACGTGTTCCAATCCGTCGTCATCCTCGAAGCAGACGCAATCCCGTTTGCCGTCCGAGCGCTGCGGTGGCTGTCTGTCGTGTCGATCTTCCTTGCCGCCGGCGTCCTGTTTGCCGCCATTGCTTTCGTGATGCTCGCCGAGCATCGGTTGGTCGCACTTCAATGGGTGGGGCTCGCCGTGCTGGGTGCCGGTATCGGGGTCGTCGTGTGGAGCGTGGCCGGCGGTCCTCTGGCAGCAAGCCGGGTCGACGACCCTCTCAGCTTGGTTCTCGTCCGAGACGCCTACGACGTCTTCTCGCGATCACTGAGGGTCGAAGGTATGTGGCTGATGGGCGCGGGATTGGTCATTGCAGTAGCGGGGTTCCTGGGAGACCGGGTTCAAGGAGCAAGGAGCGAATCGCCGGCAGCGGGCGGGAAGTAGGAAGGAGAAGGATCCAATTGCTGGGGGCCGGGGCTTGCCCCGGCCCCCAGGTGCTCGCCTACTGCGAAGCCGGCTTCACGGCTACTCAGCTGCTCACAATGCCCGTCGCTGCGAGCCACTCGGCGGCGACCGTCTCTGGGTCCTCACCGTCGATGCCAACCAGCTTGTTCATCGAGATCAGCTCCGTCGTCGTGAGCTTCTCCGAGACTGCATTGAGCGCCACCACGAAGTCGTCTCCGTATTCGTCGACGATGTCCTTCCGGACGGCAGGGGCGATGTTCTCCGATGGCTGGAGTCCTCTGTCATCCTCGAGCAGGACGAATCCTTTGGCGAGGATCGTGCCGTCGCTGGTGAACATGAGGCCGACCTGTATCTCGTCACCTTCGAGCGCCGCGACCGTGATTGGGCCGCCGGCGTCCAACGGTCGGAACTCGGCGAACTCCAGCCCGTAGACACCCTCGAGACCCTTGAGGCAGAACTCGCGCTCTGGGCACTCCGGCGGCCCTCCGAGCACGAGCGTTCCATTGGCCGCAGCGAGGTCGGATACCGTCGAGAGCCCGAGCTCGTCGGCGGTCTCCTGCGTGACCGCGAAGCCGTTCTTGTCCTGCGCCGGCGCGTAGTCGAGCACCTGGATGCCGGCGGGCTCCCACGCCGTTTGGAGATCGGCGTACGTGGTGTCCGAGTCAGATGACGCTGTGCCGCCGAGATAGGTCAGGATCGACCCGATGTACTCGGGGATCAGATCCAGCTCTCCGGATTCGAGTGCGGGCGCGTAGATCTCGCGGTTGCCGGTGTTGAGCTTCCGCTCCACCGAGTAGCCGTCTGCTTCGAGCGCCTGAGCGTAGATCTCTGCCACGAGCGCACTCTCGCTGAAGTTCGCCGACCCGATCTTGATGGCCGGACCTTCCTTTGTTCCACCGTCGTCACCCGACCCGCACGCGGCCGCGAGAAGCGCGAACGCGATGATGGCCGCCCCGGCGACGGTTCTGCGGAGTGGTTTCCGCATGGGTTCCTCCCATGTGTCGATTGGCGGTCAACCTAGTGACGGCAAGCCGACAACCTGGACGGTTCGGGCGATCTCACGCAACAACAATTTCGATAGATTCCGCGCGTGACTGCAGCGTTGTCGGAACAACGCGCCGTTCGAACCACCCGAGAAGCACTTCGAGGACGATGGCCAGGCCGGCGACGAGCACGGCACCGGCGAACACCTCGACGTTGTCTTGCGTGGCGAATCCGTCCACGATGAATCTTCCGAGACCGCCCCATCCAACGAGTGCGCCGAGCGTTGCGGTGGCCGCGACCTGGACGGCCGCAACGCGCACAGCGGCGAGGATCACCGGCGACGCCATCGGGAGTTCGACCATCGCGAGCACTTCCCTGCCGGTCATGCCCATGCCCCGCGACGCCTCGACCAATTCCGGGTCTACGCCGGCCACACCGGCGTACGTATTCGTGAACATCGGCGGGACTGCAAGGAAGAGCAGGGCCAGGAACGTTGGCCAGAATCCAATACCAAGACCGAGGCGGATGCTGATCGGCAGGAACAACACCACGATGGCGAACGAAGGGATCGCCCGGCCGATGTTCACGACGGCGACGACAAAGGTGCCTCCGAGCCTTCGATGCGCGAGCCAGAGCGCCGGCGGTATGGCCAGTGCTGCTGAGGCGGCGGTCGCCGCCGCCGTTATCTGCACGTGCTCGCGCAGCCGGTTGAGGATGCCCGAAGCCCCGGTCCAGTTGTCTGGATTTGCGAACCAAGCCAGGACATCGCCGAGGAAGTCGATCATGCCGTGGCCTTCCGCCGTGACCACGGTGTGGCAACCCGCTCGATTCCGACCAACGTCAGATCGACGGCAACGGCCAGAACCACCGACACCACGGTACCGACCACGATCTGGGTCGTGCCGATGGGGGAGTAGAAGAGGTTGAGCCCGCGGAGAATGAAGAAGCCGAGACCGCCCTGCCCGATCAACGCAGTGACCGTGACGAGTCCGATCGTGGTGACGGCTGCGATGCGCACGCCGGCGATGATGACCGGCAGCGCCAACGGGAGTTCGACTGCGAAGAAGAGGCCCCGGTTGGTGTAGCCCATCCCGCGAGCCGACTCCACGGTGGCATCGGGAACGCCGTTGATTCCTGCGACCATGTTTCGAATCAGGATGAGCAAGGTGTAGGAAACGAGACCGATCTCGGCGGTGAGAATCGACAGACCGGTGATCGGGACGAGGAAGGCGAAGAGAGCCAGGCTCGGAATCGTGTAGAGGACGCCGGTGAACCACGTGATGGGACCGTAGGTCCAACGGTAGCGAAGAGCGATGACGGACAACCCGAGGCTGATCACGATGCCGACGGTCACGGCGACGGCGGTCAGGACGAGGTGCTCCACCGTCCGAGCCCAGATGTCGTCGAGGTGACCGGCGACCCAATCCCATGAGAAGAACCCATCGGCGGCCTGGGCGAGGAGGATCACTGGACGATCTCGCGACTGACGGCGGCCGCCGTGACCATACCCACGAGGCGCTCTTCGTCGAAGACGGCGGCGACTGACGTGTGGGACGAAACAATCGCATCGAGCGCCTCTTTCAGCGAGGCATTGCGGGTGAGTCGTGTGAGGAACGGTTGGACGTCGGTGGTGGCAACGCCTCCGGCCGGGATCTCGGCGACGCGAGTCCAACCCTCCACCAGCGAATCGTCGCCGACGGCAACCCAGTCCGTTCCGTACTCGAGCGCTGTGGCTACCGCTTCGGCATGGGAAGCGGAGCGATCGACGACGGGCCCGGCCTCGAGGTCGAGGTCTGAGATTGGGATGAGCGAGAGTCGTTTGATGCCCCGGTCGGTGCCGAGAAAGTCGGCGACGAAGGGGTTTGCCGGTTCGCGCAGGATCTCGGCCGGAGATCCGTACTGCTCGAGATGGCCACCCTCGCTCAGGATCGCCACGCGGTCCCCGAGCTTGATCGCTTCGTCGATGTCGTGGGTTACAAGCGCGATGGTCTTGTGGAGGCGCTGTTGCAGGGACAGAAGCTCATCCTGGAGGTGCGCACGCACGATCGGATCGACCGCTCCGAACGGCTCGTCCATGAGCATCACCGGCGGGTCGGCGGCGAGTGCTCGGGCCACGCCGACGCGTTGGCGCTGTCCGCCCGAGAGCTCCGCCGGGTAGCGATCGAGCATTTCGGGGTCGAGGGCCACGAGGTCGGTGAGTTCGTCGACCCGCTCGTTGATTCGTGCCTTGTCCCAATCGAGCAGGCCCGGCACCGTCGCGATGTTCTGCCGAATCGTGCGATGGGGAAAGAGGCCGATCTGCTGAATCACATAGCCGATCCGCCGTCGCAGTTCGTGGACGGGCACCGACTCGACGTTGCGGCCCTCGATCGAAATGGTTCCCGATGTCGGTTCGATCAAGCGGTTGATCATCTTGAGCGTTGTCGTCTTGCCACACCCCGAGGGTCCGACGAACACGACGATTTCTCCGGCGTCGATGTGGAGGTTGAGCCGGTCGACGGCGGGCGTCTCCGCTCCCGGGAATGCCTTGGTGAGGTCCTCGAGGTCGATCATCGGTCCGAGAGGAGCGACGGAACGGCATCGACGGCTTCATCGACGGTGTCGACGAGTGTCACGAGGGAGCCGTCGGTTGCGAGCTCGGCGGTGAGGAGCGGGACGAGGTGTCGCCACTGCTCGCCAACCGCGATGACGGGTTTCGGCACCGATCGAGTGAAGCGTGCCACGAAGGCGAGATTCCACGCCACGAGGAGTTCGGTTGCAGTGCCGAGTGATCCGGGGAGCGCGATCGAGGCCACCGACAAATCCACCATCTCGTGGATGCGTTCGAGCAGTGACGCCGATCTCGTCTCCTCGGTGAGGTGCGCGTTTCCGCCGGGGCGGTCGGGGAAGACGTCGGGGACGGTCACTCCGATGACACGGCCGCCAGCTTCCCGGGCTCCGAGCGAGACGGCCTCCATCAACCCGGCGTAGCCACCCGTGGCGACCGCATATCCTGCCTTGGCGAGCAGCCGGCCACAGCGAACACCGTTCTCGTAGGCGGGATCACCGGGGCGAGGGGACGAGGCGCCGAACACCGCAACAACGTTCATGCCCTTCGAGGCTAGCGCCCATCATTCGCGCGTACCCCGGGGATGCGCCGCGCCACACCACCGCCGCTGAGGGCCTCGTGGGCCTATCGAACGGGAACGGTGGTTGCACCGCTGCGTTCTGCGAGCAGGTTGCGCCATATTGGCCGCGGCGAAGCAAGGGTACGCGGTCGGGAGCGCCGAGGGTTCGGTATGGTCGCGGGCTATGGAGCCACCAATCGCAGAACGCCGGCCGACGGAGCGCGTCCTCCACGGTGAGACGGCGACCGACGACTACTCCTGGATGCAGGACCGCGACGATCCCGCGGTGATCGCGTATCTCGAAGCTGAGAATGCCTACACCGACGCGATGACCGACCATCTCACGGGGCTGCGAGAGGAGATCTTCGAGGAGATCAAGGACCGAACGCAGGAGACCGACCTGGCTGTTCCCGCCAAGCGCGGTGACTACTGGTACTCAACGAGAACCGAGGAAGGCCGCCCGTACCGCATCTGGGTGCGGATGGCCGGCGGAGCGGACGGAGAGGAGACGGTTCTGCTCGATGAGAACCAGGCGGCGGAGGGGCATGACTACTTTCGCCTCGCGAACTTCTCGGTGTCCCCGAACGCCGAGATCATCGGCTACAGCGCCGACACGGATGGTGGTGAGCGCTACACAACACGGTTCCGCGACGCCTTCGGACTCACCGACCTTCCCGACGAGATCCCGAACACGTCGTACGGCGCCGCCTGGGCTTCGGATTCGCTGCACTACTTCTACACGGTTACCGATGCCGTGATGCGGCCCTGGCAGGTCTGGAGACACCATCTCGGGACGGACCCATCGGTCGATGCGCTGGTGTATCAGGAAGACGACGAACGCTACTACCTCTCCGTCCGACGGTCTCGGAGCGGAGCGCTCATCCTGATCAGTGCAGAGTCCGCGGTCACGCGCGACGTGCAGTACATACCTGCTGATGATCCCGAGGTCGAGCCCATCCGGATCCTCCCACGAGTCGAAGGCGTGCAGTACGCCGTCGACCACCGCAACGGCGAGTTCTGGATCGTCACGAACGACGGCGCTGTGGATGGGCGTCTTGTCCGCCGACCCGTGGACGGCGGCGACGTCGTTGAGGTTGTCCCGCACACCGCAGGTTCGAAGCTGGACCGCCCCTCGTGCTTCGAAGATCACGTTGTGGTTTGGGGTCGCTACGACGGGTTGCCGTCGATCCTGATCGTCGACCCCAACGACGAGTCGGCTTCGTATCTCACATTCGACGAGGTCGTCTATGACGTGACGCCGGATGCGAACTACGAGTTCGACACGAGAGCGCTGCGGTACGGATTCCAATCACCGGTCACTCCGCCGTCGGTGATCGATCACGACCTGCCAACGGGGAAACGCACCTTGCTGAAGCAGCTCCCGGTCCTCGGCGGCTACGAGCCCTCCGACTACGCCGCTGCTCGCGAGTGGGCGACCTCCCGTGACGGCGCACGGATACCGATATCGATCGTTCACGGCACGAACACGCCGATCGACGGGAGCGCACCCTTGCTCGTGTACGCCTACGGGGCGTACGAGATCTCGATGCCGGTTCGGTTCTCGATTCCTCTCCTGAGTCTTCTCGACCGAGGCATCGTCTACGCGATCGCCCACGTGCGGGGCGGGGGTGAGATGGGCAAGTCGTGGTATGAGGACGGAAAGCTCGCTCACAAGATGCACACGTTCACCGATGTGCTCGATGTGGCCGATCATCTCACCGGTGCCGGTTACGGAGACCCGAAACGGGTAGCGGTCCGCGGTGCCAGTGCGGGCGGTCTCACCGTTGGCGCTTCCGTGAACCTCGATCCGGAACGATTCCGGGCTGCCGTCGCCGAAGTGCCGTTCGTCGACGTCGTGAACACGATGCTCGACGAGACGCTGCCGCTGACGGTCGTGGAATGGGAAGAATGGGGCAATCCGACGATCGCCGACGAGTACGCGTGGATGCGCGCCTACACGCCGTACGAGAACATCAGATCCGCCACCTATCCAGCCCTGTTGATCACAGCCGGGCTCAACGATCCGCGTGTGCAGTACTGGGAGCCGGCGAAATGGGCGGCCAGATTGCGAACATCGGCGATGGGAGATCGTCCGGTCCTGCTCAAGACGGAGATGGGCGCCGGGCACTTCGCTCGCTCCGGCCGCTACGACGTGTGGCGCGACGAGGCGTTCGTGCTTGCCTTCATCATCGATCAGATCGGAAGAAGCGAGACGCTAGACAAGAGACGCTAGACAAGAGAGCGAGTTCGCCGTCTTGCGTCTCTCGTGTAGCTCCTTACTCCGCTTCCCGGCCACAGTCAAAGGTGACGTCGTCGGCGGTGGCGTCGGAGGGTTCGATGTCTTCGGTGACGTGGAACTCGCCCTGGCCGCTCGGGCAGCCGGCCCCATCTCTCTTCCACACCTTGAGCAAGACCGTTGGATCGATGCCCTCGGCGCCCGGCAGGCTGCCGATGCCCGCATCCTCGATCTCCAGGTTTACGAGCTCGAGGATGCTCGGCGTGTGCGTTTGGTCGATCTCTCGCTGGAGATCCGCCATGGCTTCCTTCTTCCGATTGCTCTGCATGCGGGACAGCAGTGCAAGGACCACGATCAAAGCGATCACCGCGCCGACGATTGCGATGGTCATCGATGCGCTTCCGTCTCGAGCTCGACGGTGATCTCGACGACGTCGAGGCGCTCGGTCGTTGATGCGTTCTCCATCGAGTGCTCCACTCCGGGCCGAATCGCCGTCGACTCGCCCGCAGCAATCGTGAACTCGCTGTCGCCGGTCC
>JAHEEL010000109.1 GCA_024640745.1 Actinomycetes bacterium | reverse complement strand
GGCCACACCGTCGTATCGGGGCTTCCCGTCTACGAACTCGAGGTAGTCGGATGCTTGGAACGGCTCGAACGGCTCTCCAAGGGCCGTCGCTCGACTCTCGAGGTATTCGTCGAACAGCTGCTCCCAAGCGGTGTGATGGACCGACTCGGTCCGGGTGATGACGCCATCGAGGTCGAAGACCACGGCATCGATCTCGGCGGCATCGATCTCACACTCTCTACCCAAACCCGCTGTCCCTTACCGCGTCGTCACATCTTAGACGGGCGCGCGGGCCGCGTCCGCACGGTGCGGGCACGATCGTTTCACACAGGTGGGAGCGGCCGTCGGAGGAAGAATCCAATAGCCACCGCAATGGGACTGTTTCGGAATCACTGCGAGTGAATCGTGGCGACGGCTGCGGTCAGTCGATGAACGACGGCGTCTGTCCAAGCATGCGTCGCAGCCCGGCAAGTGGCACGCGCACGAGCTCTGGACGGGTTGCGAGCTCCCAGTGGAGCTCTCGCAATGACCGCGCCAACATGAAGGCCTCGAGGAGGTCATTGACGGCGTTCGCGGAGTCGGGGAGTAGGGGCGAGTCTTCCAGTTCCGTGAGGTAGCTCTCGGTGAAGGCGTACCCGGCCACTCGGGACCACCATGCCGCCCACCGTCGCTCGTCCGGCGACCCGTCGCGAGCAGCGGCGAGGGCGACGTAGTCGAACGACCGGAGCATCTGGGCGACGTCGCGCAACGGCGAGCCGCGAAGCCGCCGCTGACCGAGCGGAAGCGAGTGGTCGCCGGAGAAGTCGGCAACGATGAAACCGTCATCGACGATGTGTACCTGGTCGAGGCGGTAGTCGCCGTGCAGTCGGATCCGCGATCCCTTGATTCGGTCCCGCCTGATTGCCCCGAGCCTCGCAAGGCAGGACTGCTCGGACGCGACGAGTTCATCGAGCGCGGCCGCGACCGGGCCCTCAGCGCGGTGCCTCAACCGGCGGATTGCTCGCAGTTCCTGACGGATCCCGGCACGCAGCGATTGGTAGATCGACTGCTGGTAGTGCTGCGTGAACGGCTCGGGGTTCAGATCCGGGTCCTCGCTGAACGAACCCAACGCCTGGTGGAGCGCGGCGGTCGTCTTGCCGAGCCGCGCCGAGAGTTCGAGCATCGGTTCGAGCAGTTGCTCATTCGGCAGGGCGACGGTCGGGATCTGGTCGACCGGTCCGAATGAACCCGTGGGTTCCTCGGGCGCTTCCTGCTCGGCGACGGCATCGAGCCAGGCACGGGCGAAGCCGGTCAGAACGTTCCATGCGGTCGAGTCCTCGGCGAACGACTGTTGCAGGACACCGAGTGTGTAGGTGTCTCCGGACTGGTACTCGAGTGCGCCGTAGGTGTCGGCGATGTCGTCGAATGCCGTCCGCTCCGTGAGGAAGCGTCGCAGTTCGAGATCAGGGTTCACCCCCGGCTCGACATGGCGGAATAGCTTGATGACGAAGTCGCCGCCGAAGTCGATGTAGGTCTCGCCGCGGCTGTTGGTCGATACAGTCGACTCGATCGGCGTGCCCGGGGGGACGTCGACCGTGGCGATACCGGCCGTGCACGTCAACGATCCGGCGCGCCCCAAGAGCGTTTCGCCGGCGAGGATTCCTTCGAGCAGCATGGCTCGGAACTGTTGGTCCTCAACGGCGTCGAAGAGGATCCCCTCGGCTCCATCACGTTCCACGCGGGCGAGCACGGCAGACTCGGCAACCTCTAGATCGTCCGCAAACGAGATACCGATCGGAACCACGAACAGGTCCTGATGGCCGCCCCGACCACCGATGCCGACGAGGGCGATCCACATCGTCGTGTCTTGCTCCCCGGGTGTGATCGGAATGAGGTCGGACACCGTTGTCTGCGATCGGCGCGGTGGACGCCCGTCGTACCATGGCTGGGAGGCCACGAAGCGGCCGAGGAGACCGGCTAGCGGTCCGTCGGGTGCAAACGCTCCTTCGAGGGGGCCGCTGATCTCCACCACATCCTGACCAACGGTCGACGACGCGTCTGAGCCGTCGATCGAGAGCCAGTAGAACCCGTAGGAGCCGAGAGCGAGTGGATAGGGGGCTTCGCCGATCGTCGGGAACTCGGTCCTCCCCAGCATTTCGGTGGGGCGCATTCCCGCAAAGCGCTGCAGGTCCAGCTCAACGAATTGCGGGTGCCGGCTGAGGTTGGCCACGACGGCGATCGTCTCTCCTTCCCCCTCGCGGAGATAGGCAAGCACCTGCTCGTTGTCCGGTGAGAGGAAGGTGATGCTCCCGCGCCCGAACACCGGATGGCGCTGTCGCAGTTGAATCATGTTCCGAGTCCACGACAGCAGCGAGTTCGGATTCGCCTGTTGCGTCTCGACGTTGACGGTTTCGTAGTGAAACTGTGGGTCGACGACGACGGGGAGATACAGAGACTGGGAGTTGGCCCGGGAGAAACCGGCGTTGCGCTCGTTGCTCCACTGCATCGGTGTCCGGACGCCGTCACGGTCGGCGAGGAAGATGTTGTCTCCCATGCCGATCTCATCCCCGTAGTAGACCACGGGGGTGCCGGGGAGGGAGAAGAGCAGGCTGGACAGCAGCTCGATGCGCCGGCGGTCGTTCTCGAGCAGGGGAGCGAGCCGCCTCCGGATCCCGAGATTGAGACGCGCGCGACGATCCGGTGCGTAGCTGCGCCACATGAGATCACGCTCCTCCTCGGAGACCATCTCGAGCGTGAGCTCGTCGTGATTGCGGAGGAAGATCGCCCATTGTGCATCGTCTGGGATCGAAGGGGTCTGCTCGAGGATGTCGATGATCGGGAGCCGATTCTCGCGTTCGAGCGAGAGGTACAGGCGAGGCATGAGTGGGAAGTGGAACGCCACGTGGCACTCGTCGCCGTCGCCGAAGTAGGCCACCGAATCCTCCGGCCACTGGTTGGCTTCCGCCAGCAGCATGCGGTTCTCGTAGTTCTCGTCCACGAACGCGCGCAGCCGTTTCAGTTCCTCGTGGGTCTCCGGCAGGTTCTCGCCGCTGGTCCCTTCTCGCTCGAACAGATACGGGACCGCATCGAGACGCAGGCCGTCCACCCCGAGGTCGAACCAGAATCGAAGGACGTCGGTGACGGCCTCGCGCACGAGGGGGTTGTCGTAGTTGAGGTCCGGCTGGTGGCCGAAGAACCGGTGCCAGTAGTACGCCCCGGCTACCGGGTCCCACGTCCAGTTCGACGTTTCGGTGTCCTGGAAGATGATACGAACCTCGCTGAAGCGCTCCGGTGTGTCGCTCCACACGTAGAAATCGCGTTCGGGAGTTCCGGCCTCGGCACGGCGGGCTCGCTGGAACCATGAGTGCTGGTCGGAGGTGTGGTTGATGACGAGCTCCGTGATCACTCGCATGTTGCGGCTGTGCGCAGCATCCAGGAACTCCTTGAAGTCGTCGAGGGTGCCGTAGCTGGGATGCACGTCGTAGTACTCGGCGATGTCGTAGCCGTCGTCGCGAAGCGGGGACGGGTAGAACGGGAGCAGCCAGATCGTGTCGATGCCGAGGCGGCTGAGGTAGTCGAGTCGTGACGTGAGTCCCTGGAAATCGCCGATGCCGTCGTCGCTCGAGTCGGCGAAGGCGCGCACATGCACTTCGTAGATGACCGCGTCTTTGTACCAGAGCGGCGGACGGAGAACGCGCGAGTCAGGTGTCATGCGGGGTGAAGACTAGGGCGGTCGGCGGTGGCGCTGTGCAACCGAAATACCCGGCTTCCCGGCGGCGATGGGTGTCTACGCTGTGAGGGTCGGGTTTCGTCAACGTCGTGTCAACAAGGGGTCGGCTCGGTAGTGGTCCAACACCGCACAGTAGCGATCGGGCCTGCGCGTCGAGCGGGGCCTGTTTGGGAGGCTCTGATCGAGAGAAGAGGACCGTCATGAGACTTGCGTTCGTGGTCAACGACATTGAGACCGAAGAGGCGGGCTACACCACGACCCGGCTCGGCATTGCTGCCACGAACCGTGGGCACGAGGCCTGGGTGATCGGCGTTGGAGAGCTGGCCTACGACCCCGACGAACACATCAAGGCGCGGGCGCGGCGCGTGCACAAGTCCCGGTACAAGACGGGTGCCGCCTACCTGAGGGATCTGCGGAGTCGAAGCGCCGTCCGGGAGCGCATCACTGTGGACGATCTCGACGTCCTCATGCTGCGCAACGATCCGTCGAATGAGAAGGGCAAGCGTGAGTGGGCCAAGTCGGCGGCCATCGACTTCGGCAGGGTCGCCATGCGCCACGGCGTGATCGTCTTGAACGATCCCAACGGCCTGGCGAAGGCCCAGAACAAGATGTACTTCCAAACGTTTCCGGAGGAAGTGCGGCCGGAGACGCTCATCACCCGGGATCGGGACGAGTTGAAGGCGTTCATTCGGGACCGGGGCAAGTGCGTGCTCAAGCCGCTTCAGGGATCGGGAGGCGACGGGGTCTTCCTCGTGCGGGCAGACGACGTTTCGAACTTGAATCAGATCATCGACGCCGTGACGCGCGACGGCTATGTCATCGCGCAGGAGTACTTGACCCGTGCGGAAGAAGGAGATACCCGCCTGTTTCTGATGAACGGTCGCCCGCTGCGACATCGCGGCCGGTACGCCGCGTTCCGGCGGATCCGATCCGGCGGCGACATGCGTTCCAATGTTCACGCCGGCGGCACGCTTGGCAAGGCCATGCTCGACGACGATGCCTTCCGGCTCGCCGAGATGGTCCGTCCGAAGCTGGTCCAAGATGGGATGTTCCTCGTCGGCCTCGACATCGTTGGCGACAAGCTCATGGAGATCAACGTGTTTTCACCCGGCGGTCTCGGCTCGGCTCAGAAACAGGAGGGCGTCAACTTCAATGACGCGGTCATTGACGCGCTCGAGAACAAGGTGGACTACATGACGTACTACCAACGGAGCTTCGACAATCGGGAGATGGCGACGCTATGAGCGATCAGGGATGGACGATCGTGACCGATCTCGCCGATCCGATCGCTGCAACCGCGATACACGCCGGCCACGCCGTGCGGCCCGATGTTCTGGCCCGATCGGCGCTCGATGATGATGCGCGTCGACGCGAAGAGGACCCCTTCACCGACCGGTGGCTGTCGATCGCCGGCAATCGGATCGATGTGGGGCGGTCACGATTCGAGCTCGACCTCAATCGGCCGCGCGATGCGGCCGTGTACCTCGATGCGGACGCGGCGTGGTCGCTGGATCTCTGGACGTCTCCGCTGCCGCCCGACGTCATCGAGCGGTCGCTCGAGATCTACGACGCCTTCTACGAGGATCTCGCAGGCGTGTGCGATGCCCTCGCCGCCGAACATGAGCGGTTCGTGGTATTGGACCTGCACTCGTACAACCACCGCCGTGGTGGGCCCGATGCGCCGGTCGACGACCCTGCGTCCAATCCCGAGATCAACGTTGGGACGGGCAGCGTCGATCGGCCGGAGTGGGACGGCGTCGTGGCGGCCTTCTCCGACGCGCTCCGGCAGTTCCCGTTCGACGGTGGGCACCTCGATGTACGGGAGAACATTCGTTTCCGGGGTGGCCATATGAGTCGCTGGATCAATGATCGTTACGCGGGCCGGGGATGCGCGCTCGCAATCGAGGCCAAGAAGATCTACCTGGACGAGTGGTCCGGTGAACCCTTCGAGCCGGTGATCGCCACGATTGGAGACGCCCTCATCGTCGCTGCGGAGGCCGTCCGCGACGAGCTGAGATCCTGACTCACCGTGCCTCCGCGAGGGTGGCAAGATCCGCGTTGTTGCGGAGTCGTTCCGTCCGGTAGTACGCGTCGGGGTGATCCAGATAGCCCGGCCGGAGGGGCGACGGCACCAGCACCCGCCGGCGCTGGAGTTCTTCGATCACCGGCGCATGGTCGGCAGCGATCTTTCCCACGAGCAGCGTATCGAGACGCCCACCGTCACCGAGGTACTCGACCACGCGGCGAAGGCCCCGTAGGTAGACCGCGTCTTTCACGAAGCCGCCACTCCGGTGGACGCGAGTCGCGATCTGGAACGCACCACGCGAAGCGACACCGTATTCATCGGTCAACAGGCGGAACGTTTCGACAAACTCGCTGCCGTCGCTGACCGCTCGTGCCGCAACGACTCGCCCAGCAAGCGTGCGGAGTCGGTCCTCGGTGAGGCCGGCAACGAGATACTCCGCGAACACGGCGAGGCCTTCCTGGAGCTCGTCGTAGCCAGCGAGGCCGGCGGCAAGGAGCCGGAACGGCTGTGCCATGCCGTTCCAGTAGGTCACGACGTGCGTGCCGACTTCGTGTTGGATCAGCGGCTCGACGCGATGCTCCGCAAATCGCATCTGTGAGCCGACCAGGAGGCTGCCGCGCGACACGACCAGCGACGTCACGTCATCGCGGAGCTCCACGGTTGCACCGAGTTCCGGATAGCTGTGTCGATAGCGCTCGAGCTCGGCGGACGCCTGTTCTGCGAAGTCGACGGCCGCCACGCTGCGTCGGCGCTCCAGCGGCTTGGAGGGCGGGATCCGGCGGAGGAGATCGACGGCGGTTGTCACCATCTCGGACTCGACGGCTCCGTAGAGCGCAATGCTCCCATGCAGGAATCGCGACGTGCCGCGGTCGGTGAGGAGGTCCAACTGGAGTGAGACCTCTCGCTGCTTCTCCCGGAAGATCGCTTCGAGGGTCGGGTCCTCGACCCGGTCGATCGGGAGCGAGTAGAGGGCTCGCTTCAGCGCCGTCGGTTCGACGTCGAGGTGGCGATAGGAGAACCGCGGCGTTTGCGAGAACTTCGATCGACGAAACCTTCGGTAGGCCTGGTCCGAGTTGACCGGTGACACCAGGAGAAGAAGGTCGAAGGCGGAGCTGATATCGGCGAGCGTTGCGTCCACGCGCCGGGCAGCTCGGACCAGAGCTCGACGGCCCAACGCCTGGTAGTGGCGAGGACGGTGCGTCGTCTGGTGAAACGCGAACTCGTAGGCCGATTGCTGCAGCGCTCGCGACATTTGTCGGTGAAGGGCGCGGGTCACCACCGGGTACTCCTCGTTCGTTTCGAAATCGCGATAGACCGGCCGAACCTCGATGCCGATCAATCGAACGGGAGACGCGGCCGTGCCGAACGATCGAGCGATCCGGGGCATTCCCGGTGGTGAGAGGCGAGCACCGGCCGCGAGATCGACATCCGAGCGCGCCGCCGCGACCTTCACGCGACGGAGACCCGCCACGAGGCGATTCACGCTCGGAAGATCCGCGTCGCGTCGGGCCGTGATCACCCGGAAAGCAGGGCGCGGGGGAGCGCCGTTGGGAAGTGGATGCGCATCGGTGTCGGGTCCGGCCCAGACCTCGATGACCAGGAAGCCCCCGAAGAGCTCGGTCATGAGCTCGGCGACGGCGGAGACGAGCGCAGCGGTCTGCTGACGATGTTTGCTCCCTTGCGGTGCGATGAGGTAGGAAGCTTCTCCCCTGACGAGTCTCGCGGTTCCTGCGTCCGGATGACCACTGGGCGGCCGGTACACGACCAGGAACGGGAGCTGCCGGTCGATGTGGAGACGTCCCCCATCGGGCAACGTGCGGCGAATCGGGAGGTTGCGTTTCAGACGATCGGCAACCTGTTCGATCAGGCGATTGCTGATCACGGAACGCTTGCCCGTCGCTGCCACGTTGCTCCCATCAGGCCGCTGCACGAACGAACGCCTGCTCGCGATCGCATCCTTGCGGCACCGGGCGGAGTCTACGGCGAGGATTCGGTCACGACGGTCCCGACCAACCGGCG
>JAHEEL010000108.1 GCA_024640745.1 Actinomycetes bacterium | reverse complement strand
GTGTGGCCGAGTTTCGTTGCCATGTGCGCGGCGGCAACGCCACTCACGCCTGCGCCGAGGACGAGGGTGTTCACGGCGAGCCTCCGCCCGTGATCGAGAGGAAGTCCGCGTAGAACACCCCGACACCGATCGCAACCATGATGCCGGCAAGGATCCAGAATCGCACGATCACCATCGTCTCGGGCCATCCCTTCAGCTCGAAATGGTGGTGAATCGGCGCCATCCGCAGAATCCGGCGACCGAACACGCGGAAGCTGAACACCTGCCCGATCACCGACAGCGTCTCGGCCACGTACAGCCCGCCAAGCAGGACGAGCAACAGCTGGGTATTGGTCAGAAGAGCGAGCGCGGCCAGCGCTCCGCCAAAGGCCTGCGAGCCGGTGTCTCCCATGAAGATCCGCGCCGGCGCCGCGTTCCACCACAGGAACCCGAGGGCCGCGCCGACCACAGCTGCGGCGAATCGCGCCAGGTCCAACGCGCCGTTGATGTCGACGAGGTAGACGGCGATGTTGCGGAACTGCCAGAAAGCGATCAGCACATAGGCACCGACCACGAGCGACACCGAGCCGGCAACCAGGCCGTCGAGACCGTCGGTCAGGTTCACGGCGTTTGCCGCCGCGGTGAGCATGAACAGCACGAGGAGGAAGTAGAGGATCGGCCCCAGATCGATCCCCAGCGGGCGCACGAACGACAGCTCGGTCGAGACCCCGATTCGCTGTGCTCCCCACGCGAAGGTCGCCGCAACGGCGAGCTGGCCGAGGAACTTCCAACGCTTCGACAATCCCAGGTTGTGCTTCCTCGCATACTTCGCATAGTCGTCGAGAAACCCAATGAAGCCCATGCCCACGAAGGCGAGCACCGCGAGGAGACCCTCAGGGGCGAAGGAGTACACCCGGAAATCGAGTCCGTCGCCCAGGGTGAAGAGCCGGATGTGGGCGCCGACATATCCGAGGAGGGTTCCGAAGATGATGACGACGCCACCCATCGTGGGTGTGCCGCGCTTGTGGAGGTGGCCGCGGACGTCCTCCTGTATGAACTGCCCGATGCTGCGACCGCGGAACACGCGGATTGCCACCGGTGTCACGAAGATCGTGAAGGCGAACGATATCGACGCGGCAATGAGGAGTTGGATCATGACTCGGCCTCCTCGACGAAGCGCGCCGCCAATTGCTCGAGGCCAACCGATCGAGACGCCTTGACGAGAACGACATCGCCGTCGGCGATGCGATCGACGATCGCCTCGAACGCGGCGTCGGGGTCGGCGACGTTGGCTCCTCCGGCGGCTTTGGCAAGGCCGTGATCCGGCCCGACGGTCACGACGGAGGCGAAACCGATTTCACCGGCGAGCCTGCCGATCCGTGCGTGCTCTGCGGCCGTGACCGGGCCCAGCTCGGCCATTTCGCCGAGGACGGCGTGGGCGCGCCCCGGCATCGCACCAACCGTCCGGAGCGCCGCCTCCATCGAGGTCGGGTTCGCGTTGTACGCGTCGTTGACGACGGTGTACCGGCCGTGATGCACCTCCATGCGCCACTCAGACGGCACCGCGCCGGCCACGCCCTCCACCGCCACATCGGGCACGACGCCGATGGCGACGGCGGCAGCCACGGCTGCAGCGGCGTTGAGCGCGTTGTGCGAGCCCGACATGCCGAGCGCGATCGGGTGACTCCGACCGGCGATCTCGAGCGTGAACGACGGCCGGCCCTGTGCGTCGGTCGTGAGATCGGTGACGCGAACCGACGCGTCCTCGGTGGTTCCGAACGTGAGCGTCGGACCCGGATGCGGGCGCTGGAGACGGGGCTCGTCGTCGGGCAGCACGGCGGTGCTTCCCTCAGCCAGGCCCTCGACGAGTTCCCATTTCCCATCCGCAATCGCATCGCGCGATCCGAACGTCTCGAGATGGACGAGCCCGAGGTTCGTGATCACAGCCACCGAGGGGAGGATCGCCGGCATCAGCCACCGGATGTGGCCGATACCGCGAGAACCGACCTCGATCACCAACGCGGTCGCCTCGGCCGGTGTGGAGAGCACGGTGAGCGGCACGCCGATTTCGTTGTTGTAGGACCGGGGTGACGCCCATGCTCCGGGGATCGCCGCAGCCAGCAGATCCTTGGTGGATGTCTTTCCCGTCGAGCCCGTCACGGCGACGACGGGGAGATCGAGTTCGGACCGCCGATGTGCGGCAAGGTCCCGCAGTGCCGTGACCGTGTCCTCGACGTCGACGCGAGGCACGAGGTTCGGTTGCGTCCCGCGCTCGACGAGTGCTGCCACGGCACCTGCGGACACCGCGTCGCGCGCATGATCGTGTCCATCATGATTCGGTCCGCGCAGCGCAACGAAGACCGTCCCCGGCCGGATAGATCGTGAGTCGGTCGAGATCGCGCACACCGGCATTGCAGGATCGCCGTCGACCACGCCACCGGTAGCGGCCGCCACCGTTGCCAGCGTCCAGTTCAACACCGGCTTCATGCGGAGGCCCCGGACAGATGACGGAGTTCCTCTCGGACGACCACCCGGTCGTCGAACGGCTCAACGCGTCCTGCAATCTCCTGGCCCTGTTCATGGCCCTTGCCGAGCACGAGCACCAGGTCATTGCCGCCCGCCGCCGCGAGACCCATGCGGATGGCGAGCCGCCGGTTCGGTTCCTCGATGACCCCGGCCGACGCGTCGATCCCGGAGCGCACGGCAGCAGCGATCGCTCGTGGATCCTCGGATCTTGGATTGTCGGACGTGAGGATCACCAGATCAGCCCGACTCGCGGCGCGTCCCATGGCCGCTCGCTTGTTCTGATCGCGATCCCCTCCGGCGCCAAACACCACGATGAGACGTCCGTCCGAGATTCGCCGTCCGGCCTCGACGACGGCGTCGATGGCATCTGGCGTGTGGGCATAGTCGACCACCACCGGAACGGCGTCGGGCTCGACGATCCGCTCGAAGCGGCCGGGAATCGTTGGGAGCGCTTCGAAGCCGGCGATGATCGATTCCTCGGCGGCACCCAGTTCGAGGGCAACGACACCCGCAATCAACGCATTCTGGACGTTGAAACGACCGGGCAACGGCAGGCGCGCGGCCCGGCTTCCCGCCGGTGAGTTGAACAGGAACGTCGTCCCCGCCACGGTCTCGACGATATTGGAGGCGGTAAAATCGGCGTCGCGATCGAGCGCGACCGTTGTCGTTGGGACATCGGTGGCCTTGGCGATGGCGGCACCGGCATCGTCGTCGATGGAGATCACCGCATGGTCCGTGCGCTCTGTCGTGAACAAAGAGGCCTTCACGGCGAAGTAGCGCTCCATATCTCCGTGGAAGTCCAGGTGGTCCTGCATCAGATTGGTGAAGCCCGCTACTCGGAATCGGACCGCGTCGACCCGATGGAGGCTCAATGCATGACTCGAGACTTCGATCGCGGCAACGTCAACGCCGGCATCGACCATTTCAGCCAGGAGGCGCTGCAGGTCCGAAGCTTCGGGCGTGGTCCTGGCGACCGACGCCTGCGTCGATCCGATGCGGGCTCCGATGGTGCCGACAACTCCAGGTGATCGGCCGTCGGCAAGCATGATCTGCTCGAGGAGATGGGTCACGGTCGTCTTGCCGTTGGTCCCGGTCACGCCGACAACCGGCAACCGATGTGAGGGATTGCCGTATGCGGCAGCTGCAAGCCAGGGCAGGGCGGATCGAGCATCCGGGACCACCACCCGGCTGACTCCTTCGATGTCGCGCTCAACGACGACCGCCGCCGCCCCGACCGCGAACGCTCGATCGACGAAGTCGTGCCCGTCGGCCGAGGCGCCGGGAATCGCGACGAACAGGTCGCCGGGCCGGACGGCTCGCGAGTCATGCGTAACGCCGTAGATCAGAGGATCGGCTCCCAGGAGGCGGCCACCCTCGGGAAGACTCTGGACGATCTCGGAGAGCCGTCGATGCTCACTCATCGTCGCTGCCCACCGGCGCCACACCGAGCTGATGGAGCGCCGATTCGACGATCTCGGCGAACACCGGCGCCGCCGACGCGCCGCCGAACTTCAATTCGGTGTCGTCGGCGAGCTTGCCCTGTGGCGCATCGAGCACCACAGCGGCCACGAGTGCTGGATCGTCGATCGGTGCGATCCCGATGAACCACGCAGTCGTCTCGGTCTCGCTGTACTCCCCCGCTTCCACGTCGAACTTGTCGGACGTGCCGGTCTTCCCGCCGACCGGGAACTCCGCGATGTCCGCTCGATAGCCGGTTCCGTCCTCGACGACGCCCCGTAGCATCGACCGCATCGTCTCTGCGGTCTCGGCCGAGACCACGCGTCGGGTCCGCGGGGTTGTCTTGATGACGGTTCCGTCGGGCGCTGCAATCTCTTGTACGACGTGCGGTTCGACCCACTCACCGTCGTTCGCGAGCGTTGCGAAGACGGCCGCCATCTGAAGCGTCGTCGCACCGATGCCATAGCCGATGGCGGCCGAGGCGCTGCACGCCGGCCCGCACCACTCGGAAACGTGATCGAGACGGCCCGTCGCCTCGCCGCGGAAATCGATCGCAGCCGGCCGGCCCAGCCCGAACGCATCGAGGTAGCGGTAGTGCACCTCATCGCCGAGCTGGCGCTGGATCTTGATCGTCCCCACGTTGGAGGAATGTGCCACGATATCGGTGACGGTCATGACAGATGGGTGGCTGCCGTGGTCGGTGTACGTCTCGCCGACGATCTCGATCTCTTGCGGGGTCTCGAACGGGGTGTCCGGACGGACGACGCCCTCTTCGAGGGCTGCGGCAACGGTCACGACCTTGAGGGTAGAGCCCGGTTCGTGTACATCGGTGACCGCTCGATTGCGAATCGAGGCCGGATCAAGCGTCGAGCGATCGGTTCCGTCGAAACCCGGCAGTGACACCATTGCGAGGATCTCACCGGTCCTCGGATCCATCACAACGACCGATCCGCCCAGCGCATCCGTGGCGTCGATCGCAGACTGAAGTGACTGCTCGGCCACGAACTGAATCCCACGATCGAGGGTGAGGATCACGTCCGATCCCCGGATCGCGGATTCCAGCAAGAACTCGCCCTGCGGGATGGCGCGGCCGGCCTGATCTCGCTCGACGACGCGTTTCCCGGGACGGCCGGCGAGCTCTGTGTCCATCACGGATTCGATACCCTCGATCCCGCTGCCGTCGTCGCTGCGCGTGAGTCCGATGACCGGGGCCGCAAGCGCTCCGGACGGGTAGATGCGAATCGGGGCATCCTCGAACGAGAAGCCGATCAGGTCTGCCTCCTCGATCACGGCCTCGACATCGGCGACCACGTCGTTCTCGAGGTCGCGAGCGACGTAGGTGAATCGGCCGTCTCCATCAAGTCGCTTGGCGAGCTCGACATAGTCAGCGTCGAGGACCGGAGCGAGGACGGCCGCGGCGTCGGCCGGATCGTCGATGAGGCTTGGGTCGGCGACGAGCGCCTTCCCGAGGATCGTCACAGCGAGTTCAACGCCGTCGCGGTCGAAGATCGTTCCTCGCTTGGCCGGGATCGTTTCGTGACGCACCCGCTGGTCGAACCCGCGTTGCGCGAGCTCTGCGGCATCGGCGCCCTGCACCTGAAAGAGGCGATATCCGATCCCCGCCCATGCGAGCACGAACACCAAGCCGAGCGCGACAACGCGAAGATCGCCGAAACGGAACGAGGTCCGGCTCATTCAGCGCACCCTCAGCGTGTCACAGCTGCCGGGTACGCGGCCGCCAGCGTTCGGCCTGCGCATCGTTCCCCTCCTCTGCTCGTCACGGCTGCTCCGTGAACAGCGCTCGTAGGTCGGTCAATCGATCCTCGGGGCCACCGACCCCGCGCTCGACTCCCGTCACCTCGATCGACCGTTGATCGACCGGATAGACGAGCCCGAGCTCGGCGGCCCGCTGTGTAATCCGATCCGGCGCCTGGAGCCGGGCATGCTCGGCGCGCAGATCCCAATGCAACTGCTCTTCCACGGCGATCTCACGGTCGAGCTGCTGCAGTTCGAACGCAGTCCGATCGAGCGAGATGCGCGAGTAGATGACGGCGAAGAACGCGATCGTGACCGCGACCACGAAGATCACGAGCGGTCGCACGACCGGACGACTCGATCGCTTCCGGTCGATCCGACCGACGGGTGTCCTCGGGAATGCGCCGGCGGTCATACCGCCACCTTCCCGGCAATCCGCAGGATCGCGCTCCTCGCGCGAGGGTTCGCCTCGATCTCGACGCTCGTTGGCCGGATGCGGCCAAGTTCCTCCAACTCGGGCTCGTTGCCGCACGCGCAGATCGGCAGTCCGGGCGGACAGACACATGCGGCTGCCCCGCGGGCGATTCGCCGCTTGACGATGCGATCCTCGAGCGAGTGGTAGGCGATCACGCAGAGCCTCCCGCCCGGCCGAAGGAGTTCGATGGCGGCTTCGAGACCGGTCGAGAGCGCATCGAGCTCGGCATTTGCTGCAATGCGAAGCGCCTGGAACGTCTTCCGGGCCGGATGCCCGCCGCGCCGGGCCGCCGCGGGGACGGCGTTGGCGATGACGGCGGCAAGCTCGGTGGTGGTGTGGATTGGACGCGCCGCGACGATTGCCTCGGCGATCCGCCCGGCGAATCGTTCTTCGCCGTATCGCCGAATGAGGTCGCGCAGCTCGTTGGGTCCGAGGGTGTTGACGAGATCGGCGGCACTCGCCGGAGCATCGGCGCCCATTCGCATATCGATCGGGCCGCTGCGGTGATAGGAGAACCCCCGCTCGGCGGTATCGACCTGATGCGATGAGACGCCAAGGTCCAGAAGAACCCCGTCAACGGACCCACGAGTGTCAGGTGCTGCACCCAGCTCATCGTTGACGATTCGTTGCATCGCGGAGAAGTTGCCGAGGACGCCGTGCACCCGGGGATCCGACGGCACATTGGCGAGGGCCTCCGGGTCGCGATCGATGGCGATGATCCGCACCTCGGGATACGACGCCAGAAGCGCCCGTGTGTGCCCGCCACCGCCGAAGGTGCCGTCCACGATCACCCCGAAGGCTGCGGGCGCGAGCGCTTCGACGCACTCGATCAGGAGCACCGGCTGGTGGTAGCTGCTCGTGGTCTGATCCATGGTCAGTCCCCCGGAGCGCTGGCGCCAAAATGGAAGCGGGCGGAGTAAGGGGCCTTCCAATTGGCATCCGGGGGACTGACCGCAGGCCAGACCTCATCACAGCTTCGAGCATCGGGCCGGGAGCCGTCCGCTCGTCTCGTTCGCTCATATTCCGTCCTCCGAAACTGCCTCCTCGATCTCGGCGTAGTACTCGTCGGCTTCGGCAACCACGGTCTGCCAAGTGTCCGTGGCCCACACTTCGATGTGATCCGCGACACCGACCACCGTCAGGTCCTTCTCCAATCCCGCGTAGCGCCGGAGCGCCTCTGGGATCTGCACCCGTCCCTGCCGATCGAGTGCCTGATCCGACGCGGAAGCGAAGAAGGACCTTGAGATGTCCCTGGCTCGCCGATCCGTTCGCGGGAGTCTGAGCACCTTGCTCGACTCCTCTCCCCATCGCTCCATGGGGAAGACATAGATGCATCGCTCTTGTCCCTTGGTGACCACGCAGCCGTCGGCGAGTTCCGGACGGAACTTGCTGGGCATCACGACGCGACCCTTCCCGTCCAGCGAATGGCTGTATTCCCCGAGAAACACGCGTCCGCGCCTCCGTTGCGCTTCGGTCTCCATCTACCACGAGGCCCCACTATGACCCACTCCGCGCCACATGTCAACTCTTTCGCGCCCGACCGCCCCCTCGCCCGCCCCATCGAGGCGTTCGCCCCCCACCCATCGCCTGTTCATCACCGAGTCCGACCCGAGCCGACACACGGATCACTCCTCGCCGAGAGCGATATCGCGCACCCACCGGCGCTCCCGCGCCGGCAATCGTGCTCGGTTCTGCGGCGCACTCGAAGGTGCCG
>JAHEEL010000107.1 GCA_024640745.1 Actinomycetes bacterium | reverse complement strand
CACCTATGAGGACATCATCCCCGAGTCGATCGTGGCGGGGGACAAGACCTTCGAGTACACGCTGGCGGCGCCGACGGTGCAGCACGAACTGATCTTCGGAACGATCATCCCGAAGCACGCTGTCGAAGGATCCGATTTCGTGGCCGATTGGAACGAGAAGATGTGGATCTCGGGTGGACCGTTCATGTTCGAGGAGTGGGTCAAAGGCGAGTACGTGAAGCTGGTCCGCAACGACAACTACTGGAAGGTCGATCCGGAGACCGATCAACAGCTGCCGTACCTCGACAGTGTGATCTTCGAGTTCATCCCGGAGACCGACTCGATCCTGAACGCATTCAAGGCGCGCGAGGTCGACGTCGTTCGGCCCCCGTCGAATCCCGAGACGATCGAGACGCTCAAGGCTCTCGAGCCCGAGGGGGCACGTGTTGAGGTGCTCGCCGGCCCCGTATGGGAGCACCTCAACTTCCAGTTCGGGGACGGCCGCTTCGAGCGGAACGAGAACTCATGCAACGAGTCGCTCGCCATGCGCCAAGCCATCGGCCACGCCATCGACAAACAAGCCCTCGTGGATGGCCTGCTGGGTGGGCAGGTCGAGCCGCTCGACTCGTACGTCGACGCCTTCACCCCGTCGCTGTCCCAGGAGGCCTGGTCGCAATACGACCACAACCCCGAGAAGGCAGCCGAGTTGTACGCTGCGGCGGTCGAAGAGACCGGCAAGGAATGCGCCGTTGTCTTCTCCGCAACTTCGAACATCGACGCCCGCGTGCAGCTCTCCGAGCTCTTCGTCGACATGTTCGTGGCGGCCGGTATTCCCTATCGAAACCAACTCGAGGACTCGCAGTTGTTCTTCGGCGAGACGCTGGATAACGGCAGCTGGGACATCAGCGAGTGGGCATGGGTCGGGTACCCCGGGCTGAGGGCACTCGTCGGGGTCACGGATCTCTGGGACCCCGAGGCGGCGCCGCCGCCCAACGGTCAGAACTACTACCGCTACGGCGCAGCGGCCGAAGGCGCCTTCACCGACGAAGCGACGGAGCGGCTTGCCGCGGCCCGTGACGAGATGAATGCCACCGTCGATTCCGACGAGTTGACCGGATTGATCCAGGAAGTCGAGCGCATCTTCGCCGACAACGCCGTCTTCCACCCCCTCTACGCTCGGCCCGTGACCGCTGCGGTGTGGGCGGATGAGATCGGGGGGTTCAAGCACAACCCTACGCAGGCGGGCCACACCTGGAACATCGAAGACTGGTACCGCACCGACGCGTAGGGCCCGGCACCGTCCGACCGATGCGGGAATCGAGGACTGGGGCCGAGCCAGGATTGGGTGAAGGAGTTCCTATACTCCGCGCCGCTACGTCGGAGTGGCGGAATTGGTAGACGCGCATGGTTGAGGGCCATGTGGGCGAAAGCCCGTGGAAGTTCGAGTCTTCTCTCCGACACCAATGACCCCAAGGGCACCACCCCTCGGGGTCATTGATCGTTGTGGGGGCGGTGTACTCCATTCCAGCGAGACGGTCCGTCCCTCATCGGCGAACGCCCGTGAACCGAATCGGCCGGTCCGAGTAGAATCGGTGACAGCGCACCCGCGGGGATGATCCACTCAGCCCACTCTTGTCAGGGCCTCTGCGGGTGCGCTCCTTCGCGTCGAGCGTCTGCCGCGACGCGACCCTCCGACGCGGGGAGCCGTTGGAGGACGATGGGATGACTGGCGGGATGAGAAGCGACGCCGTGCCGGGTTGACCGACGACCGCGGCTGGATGCACCCGGCACGAATCTTCGAGACACTCGGTGATCACTCGTGGAGATCCTTACATCGCCGGGTTGGACGTGACGGTTGGTCCACTGCAACACCACGCGCGCCCGTATGCTCACCTCACGCGATCGCGGGAGCCCAGTGATCCACATCACGTTGTCCGGCGACATCTTCCTCAAGTCGAGGCGAACACAACCGGCCATGATCCGACGCGTCCGATCCACTTTGGAGCAGGCCATCGACGAGGCTCGCTGCGACGCCCCACTGGTGCGTCTCGGATCGCACCGATTCGCCCTGGCCTCTGATACGACGTCGCCCGAAGCCATCGAACGGTTGACCCGTATCTTCGGCGTAGCGTCGGTCGACGAGGTGATCGAGCTAGATGCAGGCGATGTTGATCATCTCGCAGGCGAGGTAGCGCGACGCTCGGAGGACCGCGTCGCCGGCCGCACGTTCGCCGTCCGGGTGAAGCGTCGAGGAAGCCATGCGTGGCGCTCGCAGGACCTCGCTGTCAAGTCCGGCACACTGCTCGTTGCATCGGGTGGGACGGTCCACCTCGACGATCCTCAAGAGCTCGTAGAGGTGACGGTGCTCGACGATCGCGCCTTCCTCGTCGTCGAGCGGCACCGGGGTCCCGGCGGACTTCCGCTCGGAACGCAGGCACCGCTCCTCGCCCTGGTGTCCGGTGGGTTTGATTCGGCCGTCGCTGCCTGGATGATGATGTCGCGAGGAAGCCCGATCGAGTTCGTGCACTTCGCGCTGTCCTGCGCGCAATCGGACCACGCCCTGTCGGTTGCTCGCTCGCTGTGGGAGCGGTGGGGAGTCGGCACCGACCCGATCGTCCACCTCGTTGAGTTCCAGCCGGTAAAGGAATCGCTCATCGAACACGTCGACGCTCGGATGCGCCAGGTTGCGCTGAAGGTATTGATGGCGCAAGCGGCATCGGAGATCGCCGCCGAACGAGGAATCCTGGCGCTCGTCACCGGCGACGCGCTCGGACAGGTGTCATCGCAGACGGTGCCGCACCTCGTCGGCGTGTCGGAGGCGGCGGATGTCCCGCTGCTGCGACCACTGCTCGGGCTTCCCAAGGAGACGATCATCGACTACGCGCGACGGATCGGGACCGCCGAGATCTCAGCGCGGGCGCAAGAGGTCTGTGATCTGTCCGGGGGGCACCCCGTCGCCACCGGCGCTCGCCCGGACCGGGTCGGTCGCTCTGCCCAACGCATCCCTGCCGCGTTGACGGAAGACGCACTTGCGACCCGCAAGGTCTTCCAGGTCAAGGACTGGTTCCCCGGCGCAATGTGAGGGCCCGTCTGCGCTCCATGGGCACGGGACACCGGAGAGCGCGTCACGAGCCCTGGGGGCGCGAAGCGAGTGCCATGGCGGCGCTCAGCCAGGCGAAGTCGGTGTTGCCGCCTGAAATGATCACGCCGACGCGCCGGTCGCGAAACCGCTCTGGTTCCGTTCGGATGGCCGCGAGGGGAGTCGCGGCGGACGGCTCGACGCTCAACTTCATCCGTTGGAGATGGAACAGCGCCGCTTCGAGGATCGCGGCCTCGCTCACTCGAATGACCTCTGCACGGAGCGCAGTGAGAATCGTGAACGCTCGCGCACCGATGCCGGTGAGAAGGCCGTCGGCGACGGTCACGGGAGTAGCGACTCCCGGCTGCCGAACCCCCGATTGCAGCGACCGATAGGCGTCGTCGACGGCGAACGGCTCGGCCCCGATCACCGGAATCGGTGGTTCCTGATCGGCACCAACCGTCGCAGCGCCGGAAAGGAGCCCGCCGCCGCCGATCGGTGCGACGACGACATCGAGGTCTGGTACCTGGTCGACGAATTCGAGCGTGACGGTGCCTTGTCCAGCAATGACCGCAGCATCATCGAACGGGTGCACGAGGACCGCGCCGGTTCGGTCGGCTACAGCGGCAGCGGTGACCTCGCGTTCCGCGTGGTCACAGAGCACGACTTCGGCCCCATATGACCGCACGGCGTCGATCTTGAGGGTCGGCGCGGTGCGGGGCATCACCACCCAGGCGGGGAGTGCGCGTATCGACGCGGCGTATGCCACCGCCTGACCGTGGTTCCCGGAGGAGTGCGTGACAACTCCCGGCACGTCATCGGGAAGCTGGAGCACGGCGTTCATGGCGCCGCGCGCCTTGAATGCGCCAACCTTCTGCAGATTCTCGCCCTTGAAGAAGAAGTGTCCACCGACCTCACGGTCGAGAGTCGTCGAGGTGAACACCGGGGTGCGGTGGACGAATGGTTCGATGCGGTCGGCAGCGGCTGCAATGTCCGCCGGTGTCACGGGCAAGTTCATCGGATCGGCTCCTGGCTTCTGGGAACGGTCATGGCAACGAAGTAGGCACCGAGGCCGGCAGCCGACAACGCGTGCCACACGCCGTGGAACTGCAGTGCCGCATCGGGGTGGCACGTTGGCGCCCCCGTGCGCCCGAGCAGATTCACGGCGAGCGAGGCACCCAGGAGCATCAAGGCTGCGGCGTACCACCGGCCGTTGATGCCTCCGACGCGATGCATGAGGAGGTCGGATCCAATCAGCGCGACAACGGCAATCCCGGTCAGGATGTTGGTCGCTCCCGGGGCGGCGAGCAGGACCGCCGACATGAGCACAGCTACGGCCCCCCATGCAAGGAATGCAGTTCGGCGCTGCAGCCCGTAGGGCGATGCGGGGTCCATGATGATGAGAAACCACAGCGTGGCCAGGAACGTGATGTCGTGGACGAATCCGGCCACGTCGCCCTGCGGGCCGTGGTAGAGGAAGCTCCCGATGCCCGTGGCGCTCATGAGGACACCAAACGCGATCGGGATGGTACGGTCCGACCGCGCCGATCGGAGTGCCGCGACGATCACCAGCACTCCGACTACGGTGTACGCAAGGCTCGACCACGCGTTCTCGGGCTGCGCGAGCCACCCGCTGCCGAGCGCCTCACAGTCGCCCGTGCCGAGCGGAGTGGATTGAGCGAACAGCATCCGAGCAGGCTACCCGGCGGCTCGGGTTCACCGGCGGACGTGCGCATCGAGGCGCAAGCGATGTGTTGCCACGCTGAGTGGCTGAGAAGAACAGGTTGACCGCGCTGAGTGGTCGCCGTACACTGGTTGTCCCGGTGCCGGGCGGACCCGGAATAGGAGGAGGTCGTCAATGGATTCGCTGGCAGCGTCGGTCGAGGATCGCTCGTTTGACCTTGCTCGGCGCGGCTACGACCGCGACCAAGTCGATGGATTCTTGGCAGAGACGGCCGCCGCCGTCGCCCTGCTCGAAGAGAACCTACGTGACACGCTGATCTACAGCCGCGAGCTCGAACGCCGGCGCCTCGGCAATCGCGAGGCGGAGGATTCGGTCGAGAGTGCCTACGTTGCAGCTGCAGAGGCCAAGCACAAACTCCTGACCGATGCCGAAGAGCGGGCGGCGCTGATCCTTCGGGACGCTGAAATCGAAGCGTCGCGGTTGCTGTCCGAGCCGCGAGCCGCTGCAGAGCAGGCCCGCAAGGATTCCGAGGGCCTGCTGCTGCAGGCGCAGGCCCGGCTCGATGCCGCGAACGCGGAGGCGGCCGAGATCGCCGAGGCGGCCGAGGCTGCGCGCACCGAGGCGGTCCGTCTTGCGGAGATCGAGGCTGCCACGGCGACCAGCGACGCCAACCGCATGCGTGCCGACGCGGAGGCCGAGTCTGAGCGCCTCGTGGAGGCAGCCAGGAGCGAGGCGGACGCGATCCTGGCGGAAGCGACGCGTCGCGCCTCGGAGGTCTACGAGACAGAACGGCGTCGAGCGATCGAGCGCTTTGCCCAGAGCCGGGATGAATACGAAGACCTTGCCCGCCGTCTCCGGGCGCTCAAGGAAGCCACTGGGGACATGCTGACGAACGCGCTCCGGGACTACGAGGCCATTCGCGTCGTTCTCGATGAATCATCGGTTGAGGTCGGCTAGCCGACAGCCGATAGAGGTATGAGGCGCGAGCGGTTGCTGGCGTTCTCCGTACCATCGTGAGAGATCATGGCGAGCAAAACATCGAAACGTCTCAAGCAGCTCGATCGGAAGTCGTCGACGTCGTCGGGTCCGAGAACCTCGCGTTTCACCCCGCCGACCGAGATCGATCAGGCCGCCTCGTGGGCCGCCTTCGTTGCCGGGGCGGTTCTCTCGGTCATCTTGCTTGCGGCGCTCGCGGTGTTCCTCGGTTCACGATCCATCGAGTCGGACCTCGAAGCTCGATCCGAGCAGGCCCTGCGCGTTGCCGGATTCCAGGAGATCGTGGCCGACGCCGACGGATTCGACGTAGCGCTCAAGGGGCAGTACCGGGAGGGACAGGACATTCAAGACGGCGTCCAGGCCGTCGCGGCGCTCTCGGGCGTCAACTCGGTCGATGTCGTTGGCGTATGGGAGATCGAGACACCCGATGCGGTGGTCGTCGACGTCACGGGTGAGCCCGTTGCATTCACGTGGACGGGCGACACCATTGCCGTAGCCGGGTCGATCTCAACCGAAGAGCAGAAAGCGTTCCTGACGGATTCCCTTACGGCCCTCTCGACCGGAACGGAGGCGGACGACGAACTTCGATTCGCCACGGTTGATTCCACGGCCGTCGAGGTCCTCGAGGGTCTTGAGCCCGAAGATGAGTGGATCGGCACGGCGATTGCGCTCGTGGGTGCGCTTGCCAAAGGTCTCGAGGAGGGCACGGTGATCGTCAACCCCTCAGGCGAAGTGGTGACGACGGCCGGAGAGACCGAGACCCGGCAAGCCAAGCGCGACCTCACGGCGGCGACCGAGGACCTGGTGCTCGCCTTCGCAGACGACGGCTTTGACGTCACCGACGGGGTGCTCGGTCCGCCGAAGCCACCGGCGCCGACCAGGCAGGAGGTCGAGGAACTCGACCGTACCCTCACCGAATTGATCGAAGGCAAGGTCGTCGAGTTCGAATTCGCCAGCGATCAACTGACCCGGCGGGAACGGCGCTCCTCGACGAGCTGCTGGTCGCACTCAATGAATTCCCGGCCGTGTCCGTTGAGATCGACGGTCACGCCGATCCGCAGGGGAGTCCCGAGCGGAATCTCGAACTCTCCCTCCGTAGAGCCGAAGCGGTGGTCGCCTACTTCGTCAGTCAGGGCGAAGATCCCGAGCGCTTCATCGCCGTCGGCTACGGTGACACCCGTCCGATCGCGGACAACTCAACGGAAGCCGGTCGGCAGAAGAACCGGCGCATCGAATTCATCGCGTTGGAGGGCTAGATGCTGTACGTCGGCTCACAAATCATGGTCTGGATCGTTGTTGCGGTCGCCCTCGGTTTCGCCATCGGTTGGATGTCGAAGAGCCGCCGCGGGATGCGCGTCAAGCAACGCAAGCGCTTCTAGCGGGTGCGGGTGCGGGTCCGTCGCCCTCAGGCCGCACCGCGAGCCTGTACCGGGGGCACGCCCGGATCGCCGCCCGGGTCGGCCATCACCGGATCACGGACCAGCGCCGTGCCGAGCAGCGCCGTCGCGATGGCGAGCACGAGCAGTGAGCCACCGACGTAGACCGGCACCACGCCGACCTGTCCGGCGATCAACCCGCCGACCGCCGCGCCCAGCGGGAGCCCGAGCCAGGCAAGTGTGCGCGAGGCGGCGATCACGCGTCCAAGCAGCTCCGGCGGAGTGAGTCGTTGCCGCATCGTGGTGAGCGAGACGTTCACCCACGCCATGCCCGCGAACGTCACACCTGCTGGGATGACGGCAATGAACGAACCAATGATGGCCAGCGCAAGGAAGCCTCCGCCGACGAAGAAGAGGCCGAGCACATACATGGTGCCGAGCGGCAGACGCGTCGACACACGGGGAGCGACGGCGGCGCCAAGGGCACCAATAGCAGCGTTGATGGCGTAGAACACCCCGATGCTCGTTCCGACGGTGGTGAGATCCCCAACCGCGTCTGCCGACTGATCGAGCACCTCGGTCACGACGAAGAGCACCAACAGGGCTTCGAGCGGCTGAAAGACGAGGTTCGTGAGGGTCCCGCCGAGGGTTGCCCACCGCAGGCGTCGGTCACCCATCAAGAACCGGAGCCCATCGACGAGGGAGTCCCGGAAGGCCTCCCCTGCTGCACTGGGTCGATCCCGAACCGGGCGAACCGCCGTCAAGAATGCGGCCGAGAGCAGGAAGGTTGCGGCGTTGATT
>JAHEEL010000106.1 GCA_024640745.1 Actinomycetes bacterium | reverse complement strand
CCCGCGCCCTCTTCGCGCCCTCAGGGTGAGTTCATTTCCCTAATTGCACCATAGAAGTCGAAGAACCCCTTGATGTGCAAGGGGTTCTCTTGTGGGCGATACTGGGATTGAACCAGTGACCTCTGCCGTGTGAAGGCAGCGCTCTCCCGCTGAGCTAAGCGCCCGGGAGCGATGAGTGTAGCGGTAGGCGGATCTAGGCTCAGAGCATGCCGAAGTCCGCTTGGCCGCATGTCGACTCCCAATTGAACGACCGCCTCGGAGGCGCTGAAGTGAGGGTTGGCGCGTGAACCGGCGACAGTTCTCGATGGCCGTGGACGAGGTGCTGGCCGAGCTGCCGGAGTGGGTCGTCGAGCAGGTCGACAACCTCTTCGTAGAGGTCGAAGACTGGCCCACGCCCGAGCAGGATCCGGAAGGGGACGGAATCCTCGGCATCTACGAGGGGGTATCGCTCGCCGACCGGGGGGTCGACTACTTCGGCTACGCCCCGGACCGCATCGTGATCTTCTACCAGCCGCACCTCGAGCTCGGGCTCGACGACGAGGAGCTCCGCAAGGAGATCCGCGTCACCGTCCTGCACGAGATGGCCCACCACCTCGGCATCGACGACGATCGCCTCCACGAACTCGGCTGGGACTGACCCCCGAGCCGGCCGAGCCGCCGGGGTACACTCGCAACGAACGACCAAGGAGGGTCCGTGGACGACCTCATTGCTCAGATCACCGAGAAGACCGGTGTGACGGCCGAGAAGGCGAAAGAGATGGTCGGCGTCACCGCCGATTGGGTGAAGAGCCGGGTTCCCGAGGACGTCGCCGACCAACTCGGCTCGATCCTCTCCGGGGCGGGTGACATCGCCGGGTCCGCCACCGAAGCCGCAAGCGGAGCCGCTGCAGCGGCGACCGGCAAAGCCGGGGAACTCTGGCACAAGGCCAAGGACACCGTGTCCGGCCGCACCCCTGGAAAGGACGAATAGCCCCGCGTGCCTGCCCGGTGGGATCCCACGCTCCCGGAAGAGCCGCCGTGGCCCGTGCACGGCGACGGCCCGTTCATCGTGCTCGTCGACGCCGAGTCGGCGATCGAGCGCGAGGTCATCAAGAACTGGATCGAACGGCACCAGCCTGATGGCGTCCGCGTCGACACGGCCGACATCCCCGCCGGGAGAACGGCGCGACGCCGGAAGCGGGCCGATCCGGCGTTGGAATCCCGCCTGGCACAGGACGACGATCCGATCATGATTCCGGTACGGGTCGCCTGGCTTGCCGAGGAGCAGGACGGCGAGCGCCGCGTCTCGCTCAAGGACGTGCTCGCGTTCGGCGACCCGCGCGATCCGAACTTGCTGCGCCAGCGCTGGGTCCGCACGATGCATCCGGACCGGATCAGGATCATCAATGCCGAGCCCGGATCGAAGTCGGACCTCGAGGTCCGGTGGAAGGATCCGACCGGTCGCGGCCCGGCAGAGGGAACGTCGTTCGCCGAGTTCGTGGCGCTCAAGGCGTGGCTCGCGCTCGAACGTGCCGAACGGGCGTTGCGCGGTGCCCGCTACAAGGTCCCGAAGTTCCTCGCCGAGGACCTCTTCTGGTCGCGCGGGTTCCAGAAGGGCGTCGCCCGCCTCGCGATCGTCGAGGGAGAGCCGCTCGACAAGATGCGCAAGAAGACCGGCCGGTATCTCAAGGAGATCGCGGCGACGCACACGCCGTACGTGATCGACATCGCCACCGGCGTGATGGCGTGGGTGCTGAGCCTCGGCTATCGACAGCTGGTGTACTCGGCCGAGGACCTGCGCGAGCTCTACCAGATCGGCGAGAACCATCCGCTGGTGTTCTTGCCGTCGCACAAGTCGAACTCGGATCACCTGGTGTTGCAGTACGTGCTGTACCAGAACGAGTTCCCGCCGAACCACACCGCCGGCGGCATCAACATGAACTTCTTCCCCATCGGCCCACTGCTGCGGCGCTCCGGGATCTTCTTCATCCGTCGCGAGTTCAAAGACAACGCGGCCTACAAGTTCACCCTGCGCCAGTACGTCGACTACCTGCTGGAGAAGCGCTTCCCGCTCGAGTGGTACCTGGAAGGCGGCCGATCGCGCACCGGCAAACTGCGGCCGCCGCGTCTGGGCATGCTCGCCTATGTCGTCGACGCGTACCTGCGTGGGCTCGTCGACGACGTCGTGTTCATCCCCGTGTCGATCGCCTACGACCAGATCTCCGACATCGGCTCGTACGCGTCGGAGCAGCGTGGCGAGAAGAAGGAAGCCGAGAGCTTCGCCTGGGCGCTGCGCTTCATCGCCAACCTGCGACGACGCTACGGCTCGATTCATGTCCGCTTCGGGGATCCACTCTCCCTGCACGACACGATCCCGATGGGCACGAACCTCCGGTCCGAGCGCGGTCGCTACGTGGTGCCCAAATTGGCGTTCGAGATCTCCAACCGGATCAACGACGTGACGCCGATCACGCCGATCAGCCTCGTCACGCTTGCGCTGCTCAGCCACCCCGGTGGCGGACTCACCGTCGACGGCACACTCCTGGCACTTCAACCGTTCATCGAATACGTCCGCCGACGCGGCCTGCCGACCACGGTCGCACACGGCACCGAGGTCACGACGGAATCGGTGGGCACCGCCCTCGACGAGCTGGCGTCGAGCAACGTGGTCTCGCGGATCGACGGGCTCACCGACGTCGTCTACGTGATCGAACCGGACCAGTACCTCGAGGCGGCGTACTACCGAAACACCATCATCCACTTCTTCGTGAACCGTTCAATCATCGAAGCGTGCCTCGCCGGTATGCAGCGCAGTGGATCCAGCGGGATCGACGAGTTGCTCGTCCGGGCCTTCGGCTGGCGGGCGATCTTCAAGTTCGAGTTCTTCTTCGAGGGACGCCGTGGATTCCGCAACTCGATCCTCGAAGAGCTGCTGCTGGCCTGCCCGGACGCTGTCGATCTCGTCAACACCGGCGATCTCGACCGGGTGGCCGCCGCCTTCGACCCGCCCGTCAGCCCTGCCGTGCTCCTCCCGTTCCTCGAGGCATACCGGGTCGTGGCCGCGGTGATCGACCGGGCGGACCCCGATGAGACGCTCGACGCTAAGACCATCGCCCACCGCGCGCTCCTGTTCGGGCGTCAAGAAGCGGCGCTCGGGAACGTCACCACGCCGGAGTCGCTGTCGACCGAGCTCTTCCAATCCGGCATTGCGCTCGCCGCCAATGCGGGTCTGCTCGGCCGCAGCAGCCCGGCAGAACGCGCCGAATTCCTTGCCGACATCGACGACGCGCTCGCCGATTTGCGGCGCGTCCAGTCCGCCGCATCCGAGCGGAGGACTAGTCCATCCCGCGCAAAATGACTAGTTGACCACTTTCAGTAGTCGGTGTTACACTCGCCGTGGGCAGTCGGCGGCAGAACAGAGGGCACCCGGAACCGGATCTTCGGGAGCTCGCCTATGCGCACGAACAACGAGTACGACCGCTTCCCGATCGCCAAACGCGGCTACGACACCCACGCAGTCGAGGCATTCCTCGAGCTGTCGGCCAGCGAGAACGATCGGATGCTCAACGAAGCGGCGGCTCAAATCGCTGCGCTGGAACTCGAACTCGAAGAAGCTCGCAAGCAGGAGGAAGCCGTTCACCTGACCATCCTCGCTGCGACCAAGGCCAAGGACGACATGCTCGCCGCGGCCCAGCACAAGGCGAACGACATCGCCGAACGAGCCCGCAAAGAGGGGGATCGGCTGGTCACCGATGCCCGGATGCAGGCCTTCAAGCTCGTGACCGGTGCCCGAGAAGAGGCAGAGACGATTGTTGGAGAGGCGCGCGTCGAGGCCGCCGTGATCGCCCGAGTCCAGGGAGCGCAGGCGAGCGTACCCGCCGGACCGTCGGACGCCGAGATTGCACTGCAGTCGCGTATCGAAGCCATGCAGGGCGTCATCCAGGCGATGGAAATCGAGCTCGCCACCCGCCCCACCACGGCGGATCCCCGGCCTGCTCCCGTCGCTGCGTCGACCGAACCCGAAGCTCCCACGAGCGAGCCATCGACGCCCAAGGCCGATCACGAATCATCCCATGAAGACGAGGATGCAGCTCCCGAGAGCGCGTCGCCCGAGACATCCGACGACGACATCGAGGTCGCCGTCGCCGACGCTCCAGCGAGCGAGGAGGCCGACGACTCCGAACCGGTGGAGACCGACGAACCGTTGATCAGGATCGATGCGTCAAGCGAAGAAGTCGATGCTCCTGCGACTGCGGAGGGAACGATCGTCGACGCGCGCACTCCCGAGGCGATCCGCCGATCGTTCTACTCACGCCGGTCGGCCAAGCTCCCACAGATCGGCAGCGATGCCGGCCGCGGCGCGATGGCCGCCGTAGCGGGGCTGCGCACACATCTCACGGAACCAGAAACCAGCGACGACACCGATCCGGAAACGTCACCGGCGTTCGAAGCCGTGTAGCGATTTGGCGGGGGCGGCACCGACGCTCGGCTGCCCGCCCGGACCGACGCCCAACCGGCGCCGTCCCCGTCATCTTCCCCCCAATCGGCCATTCGGCTAGAAGTAGGGGTTCGCTCCGAGCGAGTGATCGGTCACATCGACCACCTCGGTGATCTCAGGGACAGCCGACAGAATGGCCGTCTCGATGCCCTGCTGGAGGGTCACGGCGGCAAGACCGCATCCCTGGCATCCGCCGCCGAGCTCGAGCATGGCGCGCGAGCCGTCGACGGCGACCAGGTTGGCGATCCCGCCGTGCGAGGCGATCGCAGGGTTGATCTGCTCGTCCAGGAGCTGACGCACCTTCTCTTCCGGCGTACCGGTCAACTCGCTGTCGTCGCCGAGACCGAGAGTCGGGCTCGGCGTGTTCGGGTTCCTGATCACGAGGCCGGACGATGGGCCGGACGTGGAAAGATCGAGGACGGCGCCGCGAAGGTCGTCGACCGAGCCGGCCGCGATGGCAACAGGAAGCCCGTCGTGCTGCTCGACATGATCGGCCGGCGTCACGTCTTCCGGACGCAGGAAGGCCGTCTCGTAGACGTAGCCGTTGGGCCCAACGCCGCTGATCCGCAGGGCCAGGTGCAGGTCGTCGATTCCTTCTCCCTGGCGCAATTCCAGAATCGTCGCAAGGGCCTCTTCGCTGATGTCGATCACGGGTGTTTCGCTGTCGCTCATGAGGCGCGGATGCTACCGGTGCGTGCCCGTCTAGCGATACAGGTCGCGTACGGCATCGGCGAACCGTTCCACGACGACGCTCCGCACCACGACTCCGTCCTCGGTTCGCTCCCCGGCCTCCACCGTGAGCGGTCGCGGGAGCAAACCGATCCGTCTGATCTGCTCGGCACGGGCAAACCGCTGGTTGACGTGGGCAACGGCGGCTTCCGCCCGCACGAGCGCTTCCTCGCGGTCGCGCCCGCCATTGGTGGACACCAACACGCCGAGCTGGTCGTAGCCGTCCCCGACCACGACGGCGTCCGCAATCGCGTCGTCGAGCCGAAGCAGGCGCTCGAGCGCTTGGGGACAGACGTTCTTGCCTCCGTTCGTGATCACGATGTCCTTCTTGCGGCCGGTGATCGTGAGGAGCCCATCCGTCCCGATCGCTCCGAGATCCCCGGTATGGAGCCACCCATCGCGCAGGGCGCGTCGGGTCGCCTCCGGATCGTCGAGATAGCCTGCGAAGATCGGCCGCCCGCGCAGGAGGATCTCACCATCCGCTGCGAGCGCCACGTCGATGCCCGGGAACGGCAGACCGACCGATCCAAACCGCGTCGCTCCTTCCCGGGTGATCACCGACGGACCGGTCGCCTCGGTCAACCCGTACACCTCGCGAATGAGAAGATCGAGACCGGCGAAGAACTCCAGCGTCGAAGGATCCGCCGACGCGGCACCGCTGAACGCCAGGGAGACGTCGCCAAGCCCCGCAGCGCGCTTCACTCGATCGACGAAGAGACGCCGGGCGAGGGCAACCGCCCAACGGCCGAACCACGATCGTCGCTCCCCCACGTTGCGTTTCGCGATGTCGGCACGGCAGGCACGCATCGACCAGTCCGCCACCCGGGCCCGCACGCCCGTCAACTCGGCGATCTGCCCGCGGATGGCGCGCTCGAATCCCGACCACACGAGCGGCACGCTGAAGAAGATGGTCGGCGAGATGTCGAGCAGATCGACCCGAACCCTGCCGATGGACTGTGCGAACGCTACCGGAAACCCTGCATGCGCCGGGATGTGGATCGTGAACATCTGCTCGGCGATGTGTGAGAGCGGCAGATACGACAGCACCCGGTCGTCGGGGCTCGGATTGAACTGCTCGACGGCGGCAGCGGACGCGGCGACGAGGTTGTCGTGGGTCAGCACGGCGCCGATCGATCCGCCGGTCCCGGCCGCGGTGAACATCAGCGTCGCCGGATCGTTCGGAGCAAGGCGAGCGAGACGCTCATCGAACGAGCCGGACGGGGCCTCGCCGGATCGGCTCAGGAATGCATCCCACGAAAGCCCGTGATCGCCGTCGCCGGCCGCATCGACGATCAGATCGAGCGCCGGGTGCGCTTCCTCACGGATCTTTGCGGCCTGGGCCGGCGAGCCGACCAGCACGACTCGGGATCGAGACTGATCGAGGATCTCGGCGACTTCCTCGGCCGAGCTCGAGAAGTAGACGCCGACGGACACGGCACCGATCGCCATCGCCGCAACGTCGAAAATCACCCATTCCGGCGTGTTGTAGGAGAAGATCGCCACCCGGTCCCCGACGTCCACGCCGGACGCGATGAGCGCCTCACCCGCGCGCCGAACGGCTGCTGCGTACTCCGACCAGGTCATCACGTCCCAGGACCCGTCGACGCGACGAAGCAGCGCCGGCCGTTCGGCAAACCTCTGGGCGTTCTCGAACACCAGGTGCGGGATGGTGTGCAGGATGCCTCCTCGAGTCGGAACTGTGACGACCGCGAGTGCACAATGGGGCCATGAAAGCCCTCCAGCGCACCGACCGTTCGTCCGGCGTCATCCTACATCCGACCTCCCTGCCCGGTCCCTACGGAATCGGCGACTTGGGCCCGGAGGCCTATCGGTGGATCGACCTCCTGGTCGAGAGCGGGACCGGTCTGTGGCAGATCCTCCCGGTCGGCCCCACGGGCTACGGCGATTCCCCCTACCAGTCGTTCTCCGCGTTCGCCGGGAATGTCAACCTCATCTCGCCGGATCTCCTGGCTGCCGACGGGCTGATCGACGTTCCGCCGCCTTCCGGGCTACCCGACGGCTTCGTCGACTTCGGTGCGGTGATCCCCTGGAAGCGACAACTGCTCGACGAAGCGTTCTCACGCTTCGAAGCGGGGGGCGGCGACCCGGCCATCGCCGAGGCATTCGACGAGTTCCGATCTACCCAGGCATGGCTGGGCGACTACGCCGACTTCATGGCGATCAAGGCGGCGCACGGCGACCGGAGCTGGCAAGACTGGCCGACCGAGCTGCGCATGCGCGAGCCGTCGGCCCTGGCTTCGGCGCGCGACCGCCTGGCACAGGGCATCGAGCGGATCCGCTTCCTGCAATTCCTGTTCTTCCGGCAATGGAACGCCCTCCATCGCCACGCCGCCGACCGGAGCGTCCGCATCGTCGGCGACGTCCCGATCTTCGTCGCCGGGGACTCCTCCGATGTGTGGTCGCATCCGGAGCTCTTTCTCCTCGACGAACACCGGCGTCCGATGGTCGTCGCCGGCGTGCCACCCGACTACTTCTCCGCGACCGGCCAGTTGTGGGGCAATCCCCTCTACGACTGGGCGTATCACGCTGAGAGCGGGTACGCCTGGTGGATCGAACGGCTTCGCTCGACCTTCAGCGTGGCGGACGTGGCGCGCGTCGATCACTTCCGTGCCTTCGCCGACTACTGGGCAATCCCGGCCGGTGCACCCACGGCGATCGAAGGCGAGTGGCGGGACGGGCCCGGCGTCGCATTCTTCGAAGCCGTGCGTGCCCGGCTCGGCGAT
>JAHEEL010000105.1 GCA_024640745.1 Actinomycetes bacterium | reverse complement strand
GGCTGCCGGCAATCGGTAGGGTGATCCAATGGAGTATCGCGACCTGGGAACGACCGGCATCAGGGTCTCGGCGATCGGTCTTGGGATGGCGGCGCTCGGCCGACCCGGGTACATCACCATCGGTCACGACGTTGACCTCGCCGGCCGTACCGAGGTCGCCGACCTGGAGCACCACGTCTTCGACGTCCTCGATGCCGCCGTCGCCGGTGGCATCGGCTACCTGGATGCAGCGCGTTCGTATGGCAGGGCCGAGCAGTTTCTCGCCGCGTGGCTCGAGACGCAGGGCCCGAAGGCTGCAGAGATCGTCGTCGGTTCCAAATGGGGATACACCTACATGGCCGACTGGCGGGTCGACGCCGACGTCCACGAGACGAAGATCCATTCGCCGGCCAACCTCGACCGCCAATACGCCCAGAGTGTTGGGCTGCTGGGCGCATACCTTCGCCTCTACCAGATCCACTCGGCCACGCAGGAGAGTGGCGTCCTCGACGACCCCGACGTGCTGCAACGACTTGCCGGGTTGCAGGCGACCGGGCTCGCCATCGGGCTCACCACGAGCGGACCCGATCAGGCCGAGACCATCCGGCGGGCGCTGGAGATCGAGATCGACGGGGTGCGCCTCTTCGACACCGTCCAGGCGACGTGGAATCTGCTCGAGACATCGGCCGGAGCCGCCCTCGCGGAAGCGGCTGCTGCCGGCATGGGTGTGATCGTCAAGGAGGCCGTAGCGAACGGTCGTCTCACTTCGCGCAATCCTGCTCTGGTACAGGACCTCGAAGCAATCGCACCCGGGTGGCCGCCCGACGCCGTCGCGATCGCGGCGTGCCTCCAACAGCCCTGGGCGACCGTCGTGCTGAGCGGCGCCGCCACCACCGACCAGCTGGCAAGCAACCTCACGGCACTGGAAGTGCCGCGCCACGTGGTCGAGCAGCTTCCGCCGCTCGCAGAGTTGCCCGAGGCGTATTGGGGAACGCGCGGGGCCCTTCCCTGGCGATGAGCGCAGGCTCGGTCTCTGGTTGAATGTTCGGATGCGTGATTGGACGACCATGCCGAAGGTGGAGCTCCACCTCCACCTCGAGGGAGCCATCCCGGTCCCGACACTCTGGCAACTGATCGAGCATCACGGCGGGGATCCGGTGATCACGACCGAGGCCCAGCTCGTCGACTGGTTCACGTATCGCGACTTCGCCCACTTCATGGAGACGTGGGCCTGGATGAACGGATTCCTCCGGACCCTGGACGACTTCACGTTTGCGGCCGAAGCGGTAGCCAGGCACCTCGCCGAGCAGAACATCGTCTACGCGGAGTCGTTCTTCTCGCCTAGCGACTTCCGCGGCCATGGATTGGAACCGCAGGGGATTGCGCTCGCAATTCGAGCGGGATTGGACCGCGTCCCCGACGTCGAGGTGCCGCTCATCGTGGACCTCGTGCGAGATCGTGGGCCCGACGGGACGGCCGAGACACTCGCCGCCGTGAGCGAGGTGGCGGCCGAGGCCCGCGTCATCGGCATCGGCATCGGTGGCCACGAGGCCGCCCACCCTCCCGAGCAGTTCGCGGGGGTCTATCGGGACGCCCGCGAAGCCGGATTCCGTCTCACGGCGCACGCAGGAGAGGAGGCCGGGCCAGAGAGCGTGTGGGGGGCGATCCGGGCTCTCGACGTCGAGCGGGTCGGTCACGGTGTGCGATCCGTCGAAGACCCCGATCTGGTCGACTACCTGGTTGAAACACAGCTGCCACTCGAGGTCTGTCCAACGTCGAATCTGCGGACCGGCGTCGTCGCCCACTGGGACCGGCATCCGGTCGGCGAGCTGGTCGACGCCGGCGCTCTGGTGACGATCAACACCGACGATCCCGCGATGTTCGATACGACGCTGGCGGGAGAGTTCTCGATCTGCGACGAGCGATTCGGATTCGACGAGGCGACGATGAGGCGTCTGTCGCTTGCGCCCGTCGATGCCTCCTGGGCCGGGCCGGCGACGCGCGCGAGCCTCGCGCTCCGCATCGAGGACTGGTGGGTGTCGGGGTAGCATCCACCCATGGCATTCATCACCTTGACGACCGACTTCGGCACCCGGCAGGGGAGTGACGGAGTGCTCCACGGAGCGATCTATCGCATCGCCCCGGATGCGGTTGTCACCGACCTGTCCCACCACATCACGCCACAGGACATTCGGGAAGCGAGCTTCGTCGTCAACAACAGCGCGTTCTTCTTCCCAGAAGGCACGATCCATGTTGTGGTCGTCGACCCCGGCGTCGGGACGGACCGTCATCCCATCGCCGCAAGGCTCGGTCCGCAGTTCTTCGTCGCCCCGGACAACGGAGTCCTGACTGCCTGCATGGACCGGGCGGAGCGGGAAGACTGGACGTCCGAATTCGTCATCCTCGACCGACCCGAGTACTGGCTCGATTCCGTGACGGCGACGTTCCACGGACGCGACCTGTTCGCTCCGGTCGGAGCCCACCTCGCCGCCGGTGTGCACCTCAAGGACCTCGGCACACCGCTGGACGATCCGGTCACGATTCCACTCTGGGGAGCGCGACGGGCCGACGATGGGAGCGTGACCGGCGAAGTGATCTACATCGACGACTTTGGCAACGCCATCTGTTCGATCCTCCCCGACGAGATCGCGCATCTCGCCTTGCCGGACGGTGTCGAGGTCGAACTGTGCGGTGCCCGGATCTTCGGCATGGTGCGCACTTTCGGCGACTCAGAATACGGAACCGACACGCTGATCGCCTTGTGGGACTCGAGCGGCTATCTGCTCGTGTCGGAGAACAACGGGACCGGTGGGAGAGTCATCCAGCCTCGACCGGGTGACGAGGTCACCGTGCGGAGGGTCGAAGGGAGCTAGAGCCGCCCTGCGTCGATGATCCGTTGGAGGAACTGCTGGGTTCGCGCCTCGCTCGGCGACGAGAAGATCTGACCCGGCGGGCCGTGTTCGAGGATCCGGCCCTCGTCGAGGAAGCACACCTGATCGGCAACGTCGCGCGCGAACCCCATCTCGTGCGTCGCGATGACCATCGTCATGCCGTCGTCTTTGAGGGCCCGGATCACGTTGAGGACCTCGGCGACCAACTCGGGATCGAGCGCCGAGGTGACCTCGTCGAACAGCATGAGGTCCGGTTCGGTGGCGAGGGCTCGGATCACGGCGACGCGCTGCTGCTCACCCCCGCTGAGGCGATCGGGGTACTCGTCTACTTTGTCGGAGAGACCGAAGCCGGCCAGAAGCTCGCGAGCCGTCTCCTCGGCGACTCTTCGCTTCACTCCGTGGACCTTGCGCGGACTCAGGGTGATGTTGTCCAGCACGGTCATGTGAGGGAAGAGGTTGAAGGCCTGGAAGACGATGCCCATCTCCTCGCGGACCTGGTTCGCGTTCACACCGGGCGCCGCGATGTCGGCTCCGTCGAGCAGGATCGCTCCGCTGTCGATCGGCACGAGCAGGTTGATGCACTTGAGCATCGTTGATTTGCCCGATCCAGACGAGCCGATCAGGCAGACGACCTCGTGGTGGTCAACCGCGAGGTCAACGTCACGCAGCACCTGCTTGTCATCGAAGGCCTTTGAGACGTTCTGCAGCTCGAGCTTCGCCGTGCTCATGTGCTCACGGACTGCTTTCTCCTCCGGTCGCGATTGGTGTACCAATCGGCGAATCTGGCGACGGGGACGCTGATCAGGAGAAACAGCAAGGCCGCCGCGATGTATCCGGTGTAGTTGAAGGTCTTGGCCGCGTAGATGTCGGCCTCGCGGACGGCTTCCCGGATGCCGAGGACGAGCACGAGCGCGACGTCCTTCTGGAGGCTGACCAGCCCGTTGAGCAGCGCCGGGATGACGTTGCGGATCGCCTGCGGGACGATCACATGCCACAGCGCCTGACCTTGCGTGAGGCCGAGCGAACGAGCCGACATGCGCTGACTCTCGTGGACGGACTCGATCCCAGCCCGGTAGACCTCGGCGGTATAGGCGCTGTAACTGATGATGAGCGCGGTGAGGCCCCAGAACAGCGCCCCCGTCGGGACGCCGGGTAGCTGGAGCGCCGGAATGCCGAACCCGAGCAGCAGGATGAGGAGGATCACCGGGATGCCACGAATGAGATCGATGAAGATCACTGCCAGTGCCCGGAGCGGGAAGAAGGCCGGGCCGCGCAACGAACGAATCATCGCAATCACCAGGGAGAGAATGAGGATGATGATCTCGGCGACGACGAACATCCTGATGTCGAGCCAGAATCCGCTCAGCACATCGGGGAAGACTTCGACGAAGTTGGACCAATTGAAGAACTGGCGCTGTACCGCGGGCCAGGCATCGGAGCTGAGGATCGCCCAGAGGGCGACGACGATGAAGAGAACACTCGAAGCGAACGCGATCAGCGCCGCACGGGCGCCCTCTTCACGTCGGCGAGGAGCACGGGGGGGCCCGAACAGGCTCGGACCCCCGCCGACTTCCTCGATCGGGGTCTGCTCTTCCATTCAGCGCTAGTCGCTGATGGTCGGGATGCCGCCTTCCTGGGTCAGGTACGTGTCCTCGAGCTCCTGGAGCTCGCCGCTCTCGCGCAGGGCCTCGAGCGCTGTGTTGACGCACGGGACGAGCGAGTTGCCCTTGGCGAAGAGCATGCCGTATTCATCCGGATTGGCCGCCTCGGCTTCGAACTGCCCGGCGATGATCGAGCCCTCGACTTGCGCTGCAGTGATGTAGTAGCCGGTCGGCAGATCGACCACCAGGGCATCGATCTGGCCGGCGTTCATGGCCGCCTCCAGGTCGACGTTCTCGTCGTACACGTTCGGCTCGGTATCCGGCTTGATGACATCCTCGATGAAGTCGAGGCTCGTCGTGCCGATCTGGGCGCCGAGGATGGCATCTTTCAGGTCGTCGACACTGGTGGCGGACGCGTAGGGCGAGTCCGGATAGGCGATGAGCGCCTGGGTCGTCACGTAGTACGGGGAGCTGAAGTCGACGACTTCCTTGCGATCGTCGGTGATCGAATACTGCTGAATATTGAAATCCCACGGCTTCTCTCCCGGCGCGATGGCCTCGTTGAAGCCGATCCGGGTCCACACGACGTCGGACTCGGCGAAACCGAGTTCGCCGGCGATCGCGTAGACGAGCGCCGACTCGAAGCCGACTCCCGACTCGGGCTCATCGAAGAACTCACCGTCGGGTGTGCCAACCCACGGCGGGAAGGCGGGCTCGCCGGTTGCCACGGTGAGCGTGCCGGGCGTGACCAGGTTGAGATCGGCGACTTGGCACGAATCCGGAGCTGCGGTTGGGCCGGAATCAACGTCACTGCTGTCATCGCTGCAGGCCGCGGCGATCAGCGCCATGGCGACGATCAGAACGAGGAGAGCTGTACGAGTTGCATGGCGTCGTGCCATCGGAACCTCCATGTGGATTGCACGATCGAGCATAGCGACAGGGCGTCATCGAAACGCCGCGCCCGCAGCTCCTCCCGACCGGCAAATAACGTCACTGTGGCGTAACGATGACGGTGGTTCACGCCCGCGAGGGGAGGCGATCGACCGACCGAGAACCGGACCTGCCCAGCGCCGCGATGGAAGCTTGATGCCCTGCGGTGATTCGGGTCGACTCCGGCATCGCTGCTCACCGGGCGCTCGTCAGGACGGAAGCCATCCCGAAGGTCGCTCCGGACGCCTCAGCATGCGGCTCGGGTATTGATGGCCAGCACGATCGTTGTTTCCGCGCGAACCGATGCGCCGATCGTACTCGGACAAGGGTGACGTTCCGTCACTGTGACGGAAAGGTCCCGGAACCTGAGTCGGCGGATGGGGGTGGAGGGACGCGCAGATCCGAGATCAGCCTCGCGGCCGTCCCAAGCGGTCGCGTTCTTCATCCATCCGGGCGAGTTCGTCTCTGCCGCGAATCACGATGGCGGGATCAGTCGAGAAATCAAGATCCGGATTCCGGTCCTCGTAATCCACTGAGTTCAGGATCACTTTCAGGGAATTGAGGCGGGCTTTCGGCTTGCTGTTCGATCGCACGATGAGCCAGGGAGCTGCCTCTGAGGATGTCCGTTCGAGCATGCGGTGCTTCATCTCGGTGAACTCGTTCCAGTACTCCTGCGCCTGGACGTCGACCTCGCTGAGCTTCCACTGGCGCAACGGATCGTTGGTGCGCCGTGCGAAGCGCTCGGCCTGGGTGCCCTTGTCGACGCTGAAGTAGAGTTTCACGAGCACGGTGCCCTGGCGTACGATGTCCTTTTCGAACCCAACCACACCGCGCAGGAAATCGCGGTACTGCTTCTTCGTGCAGAAGCCGAGCACCGGTTCGACGATCGCGCGGTTGTACCACGATCGGTCGAACAGGACCATCTCGCCGCCGGCCGGGAACTGCTCGACGTAGCGCTGGAAATACCACTGCGTGCGATTGGCCTCCGTCGGCTTTCCGAGGGCGACGACGCGGTAGCGCTTCTCGTTCATATATCGCGTGATCCGGCGGATCGTGCCGCCTTTGCCCGAGGCGTCTCGGCCTTCGAAGACCACGATCATCGGGGTCTGCTTCTTCTCGAGATAGGCCTGCAGCTTCAGCAGTTCGATCTGGAAGGGCTTGAGAGCGTTCTCCTTCTTCGTGGCAGCTACGAGCTTGGCATTCTGGAGTTCGAGCTCGCGCACACGCTCCTCGAGCGCTTCAACGACCTCCAGGCTGGAGGCGGTCATTGTGCTGTCGGCCACGGTTGCTCCTGCGGGTCGATGGGGCGATCCTACCGCATAGCCCGCGTTCCATCCACAGAGCGCCCATAATCCACGTTATGTCAAGTAAGAGGTTGGGACGCCTTGAGGGGCTTCAATCCCCTACATCCGGCACGCCGGCAGCACGACGTCCCTGTCGCCACACCGTGGGATCAAATACTCGCCGACGCAGAGTCCCCTCCAGACGCCGACGTCGCGCTCACCACGAAGGGTCGGCCGGTGGTCGACAACGCCACCCCGGGTCGCGATGCCGTCTACGGAGCCGGGTATGTCACCGAGCGTGATTGGTTGCCCGCCGCTCGCTTTCCGTCTATAGTTAACTGGGAGGTTAAGTATGGGAACCAGCACTGCGGATGATTTGAGCCCTGTCTTCGAGGCTATGGCGAACGAGCACAGACGTGAGATGATCCGTGAGTTGGCCCTCCAACCCCGGTCGATCAGCCAACTGGCCGCGCTGCGGGACCTGTCATTGCCGGCGATCCACAAGCATGTACGAGTGCTCGAAGATGCTGCCATGGTCCGACGGCGCAAGATCGGCCGAACCAACTTCCTTGCTCTTGAACGGGGGCCACTCAGACGCCTTCAGGCTTGGATGGACCAGTTTCATCCTTGGTGGGGCACCCGCGAGGAGTCGTTGGAGAACTATGCCGAATACCTCAGCAACGACCCAACGAGCAGCGAGGAGCGATCGTGAAGAAGTTTGTGTTTCTGGCCCACGGCGAGATGGACCGGACGCCCGAATTCCAGGAAGCCCACATGAAGTGGTGGTCTTCGATCCAGGAACATGTCGTGGACTCCGGTAACCCACTGTTCAACGGCCGCAATGTCGCCAAGGACGGCACGGTCACAGAGCTGACCGCCAATATGACGCCGTCGCTGGGCTACTCGATCGTCCAAGCCGAGTCGATCGACGATGCGATTGCATTGCTTGCCGACTGCCCGATGGACATGAGGGTCTACGAAGCGATGCCGATGTGAAGGCCGCGCGCCTCGGTCATGAGGTGCATCGCCGGGCCCGCTCGAAGGTCACACCGGTTGGCACTCGGGACAGAAGTAGACGCTTCCGCCCATGTAGGCCGCTTTCTCGATGGGATGATCGCACGACGGACATGGCCGGCCCACCGTCTTCCGGCTCATCATCGTGGTGTAGCCGCCTGGTTCCCCATAGAGGTTGAGCTCGGTGTCGCGTCCACCGTGGTCTGCCATCTCCCTCAGCACATCCTTCACCGCCTGGAAGATTCGCCCCCGCAGCTCGTCGTCGAGCTCGCCGAGTCTTCGCTTGGGGTTCACTCGCGCTCGGTAGAGGACGTCCTGCAACACGCCGTTGCCGAATCCGGGGATCCGTTGTTCGGTGGCGAGGAAGGCCTTGGCA
>JAHEEL010000104.1 GCA_024640745.1 Actinomycetes bacterium | reverse complement strand
TCCGGCCTCCTGGATGATGGGCTCCTCGTCAATGTGCGCGGTGAAGGAGCCGTGTGGGGTGTGACCCTCAATGACGGAATCGACGCCGTCGCCACGCGGGACCGCTTGCTCGATGAAGGCATCATCGTGCGGCCCCTACCTCCCTATCTCCTGATGTGCCCGCCGCTCGTGATCACAGACGATCAGATCGATCAGATGATTGGGGGGATGCGCAGCGTTCTCGCAAAGAGCTGAAGAAGAGCCGCCCTGGATGCAGACTGATGGTTCGGTCGGCGACGACGGGGCCGATGTGGAGGTGAATGATGATTGTTGGGTGTCCGAAGGAGATCAAAGCTGCGGAGCGCCGCGTCGGCCTGTCACCCGCCTCGGTGCGGGAGCTGGTCGCCCACGGCCATGAGGTGGTCGTCGAGACGAGAGCCGGGCTTGGAATATCTGCATCCGACGACGACTACATCGCCGCCGGCGCTTCGATCGCTCTCACTGCCGCCGAAGTCTGGGAACAGGCGACGCTGATCGTCAAAGTCAAGGAGCCGCAGGCCGTGGAGCGCGGGCGTCTGAGACCCGATCATGTCCTGTTCACGTATCTACACCTGGCACCGGACCCCGAGCAGACGAAGGACCTGATCGCGAGCGGTGCAACGTGCATCGCCTATGAAACCGTCACCGATGATCTCGGCGGTCTGCCGTTGCTCGCGCCGATGTCTCAGGTCGCCGGGAGGATGTCGATCCAGGCCGGGGCGCACTGCCTCGAGTCGCCGAACGGTGGCGCCGGTCTGCTGCTCGGCGGGGTTCCCGGCGTGATGCCGGCAAGTGTCGTCGTCATCGGCGGCGGTGTCGTCGGCGAGCACGCCATTCAGATGGCTGCCGGCCTCGGCGGCGATGTCGTCGTGCTCGACAAGAGCGTCCCGGTGCTCAATCGGCTGGCCCGCCACTTCGGCAATTCGCTCGAGACGGTGTACTCGACTCGGGCTGCCGTGGAGGAATTGGTCCTGAATGCCGATCTCGTGATCGGGGCGGTGCTCGTGAAGGGCGATCGGGCCCCGACGCTCGTGACCGCCGACATGGTGCAGCGCATGCGCCCGGGCTCGGTGATCGTCGATGTGGCGATCGACCAGGGCGGCTGCTTCGAGACGTCGCGACCGACCACCCATGAGGACCCGACCTACGTGGTCGACGGCGTGGTCCACTACTGCGTCGCGAACATGCCGGGTGCGGTGCCGCAGACATCGACGTATGCCCTGAACAACGCAACGCTCCCATTCACCCTGGCGCTCGCCGACAAGGGACCGAAGCGAGCGCTGCTCGACGATCCCCATTTCCTCGGTGGTCTGAACGTGTGCGGCGGTGTCGTGACCGAGGAGCACGTGGCGACGGCCCTCGGGTACGAGTACGTCGATCCGGCCAGAGCGATCAAGGAGCGCTGCGGCGCCGCCGACTGATCGGAGGCGCCGTCGGTCAGGACTCGGCGATCGCGAGAACCGGGCAGTCGGCGCCCTGCATCACGGCCAGCGGGGTGCTCCCGAGGAGGAGCTTGCCCGTGGCGCTGCGCCGGTGGTAGCCGACCACGATCAGCTCGGCGTTGTCTTCAGATGCCACCTGCAGGATGTCTTCAGACGCCGCATTGTCCCGAACCAACTGCTGGACGTCGAACTCGATGCCCTCGTCGGGAAGGCGCTCCTCGATACCGCTCAGCGCCCGGCGGGATTCGTTGATCTCCTCGGGTGACGTGTCGTAGCCGCCGCGCAGCGAGTTGACGACGATCAGCTTCGCGTTGCGCCGGCGCGCCTCATCGATGGCGAGTTCGAGGGCGCGGCGCCCCCCGGGGTTGTCCTTGAATCCCACAACGATCGTGGCCATGATCTCCTCCGTCGCTGGTGTTCCCACCCCGAGCATACGCCGCGACATCCGATCCCCGCCCGAGCCGTCCTGCCCGGCTGGGCGATCGGTGAGACGACGCCGATCGACCGAACGACGAGCGCTCGCGCACGTGCGGCGCTGTGCACACCCAGCAGCCCCGTCTACGGCACGATCGCTGTAGGGCCGCTGAGCGAGATTGCGAAAGCCGGATGCTCGGACGTCGGCCATTCGGTGTCGATGAGATCACGCCGTGGTTGAGCTCCGGAGCGCGCTCCGCGGGCCGCTACCGTGCCGGGACAGATGACCGATCACGAGGAGATCGCCGCCGAGCTATTCGGTATCCGGGGGATGAGCGCCCCGCTTCCGGGTGAGTTCGACGAGAACGCGAAGATTGTCGACGGCGATGGTCGCGCCTACCTCTTGCGGATCACATGTGCGCATCGGGACCGTGGCCGCATAGCGTTCCTGCAATCCGTGCTTGCGGCCGCAGCGAATGTCAGTGTGGCGACCCCGTCGGTGCGACCGACGGCCAACGATGCGGACCGGGCTGTGACCGGGGATGGGCGGATCGCCCACTGCTATACATGGGTCGACGGTGTGTCATTCGCCGACGCAGGTCGTCCCGCCGACCTGGCGTTCTCGATCGGGGTGACCGCAGGCGAGATGCTGAACGCGCTGGCGGTGGTTCCACCGGGCCGGCTGGATCCGGAGTTTGTGTGGGATCTCGCCGACGCCGGCCGGGTCGTTGGGCAACGACTGGGGGCGGTCGAAGACCTGCGCCGGAGAAGCCTCATCGAGAAGGTGATGGACCGCTACGCCGGCATCGAGCTCGAACACCTGCCGCGCCAGGTCGTCCACAACGACCTCAACGATGAGAACCTCCTGGTTGGAGACGGGGCGGTGGTCGGGGTGATCGACTTCGGGGACGCGATCGAGACGGTTCGCATCGCCGAGCTCGCGATCGCCTGCGCGTATCTCATGCTCGACCAGGACGATCCGGTTGCCGTGGCGGCCGACGCAGTCGCGGGATACCGATCCGTAGCTGCGCTCGATCCGTCCGAGGCCGACGCGCTGCTCGACTTGATCCTGACGCGCCTCGCAACATCGGTGGTGGTATCGGCATCGCGCGGTGCAGACAATCCGCACCACCAGCTGACCGACGCACTCGCCTGGGATCTCCTCGAACGGCTGGTCGCCGGCGATCTCGACCACATCGCTGCTGAGCTTGCCGCGGCCGGGACCGCCGGAGGAATGCCGCCGGCTTCCGCTGATCTACAGAATCGCCGTTCGATCCTCGGGCCCTCGCTGAGCCTCAGCTACGAGGAGCCCTTGAACATCGTGCGGGGTTCGGGTCAGTACCTCTACGACGAGCGCGGACGGCGCTTCTTGGATTGCGTGAACAACGTGTGCCATGTCGGCCACGTCAATCGCGCGGTGGTCGATGCGGCGGCGAGCCAGATGTCCGTTCTCAATACGAACACCCGCTATCTCCACAGCGAGATCCTTCGCTACGCCGAGCGGATCCTCGCGACCCTGCCCGACCGGCTCGATCGGGTCTTCCTCGTCAACTCGGGGAGCGAAGCGAACGAGTTGGCGATCCGCCTGGTTCGAACTGCGACCGGGCGATCCGACTTGGCGTGCGTCGACCACGCCTACCACGGCCACACCGCGACGCTCATCGACGTGAGTCCCTACAAGTTCAACTCGGCGGGCGGGACGGGACGACGCCCATGGGTCCACGTGCTCCCGTCGCTCGACCCGTATCGCGATGAGGACCTGCGCGGGCCGGATGCCGGGACTCGCTATCGAGCCCGGTCGGACGAAGCGCTCGAGGGAGCCATCCTTGCCGGCCTGATCATCGAGGCGCTCCCCGGCTGCGGGGGTCAGGTGATACCGACCCTCGGGGTGCCCAACGCTGCGTGCGAGGCCGTGCGGGAGCGAGGTGGCCTGGTGATTGCCGACGAGGTACAGACCGGCTTCGGTCGCACCGGTCGATTCTGGGCGTTCGAGCTCTACGGGCTCGATCCCGATGTGGTCACGATGGGCAAGCCGGCCGGGAACGGACACCCGCTTGCCGTTGTTGCCACCACTGCGGAGATCGCCGACGCGTTCGACAACGGCATGGAGTACTTCAACACCTTCGGCGGGAATCCGGTGTCGGCGGCGGTCGGCAATGCGGTCCTCGACGAGATCGATCGACTGGACGTCGTCGCTCACGGCATCGAGGTCGGTGCGTACCTGCTCGAAGAGCTGCGCCGACTCGCCGCTCGCCATGCGGCAATTGGGGACGTTCGCGGCGCCGGACTCTATCTCGGAGTCGAGCTGGTCGCGGACCGAGCGACGAAGCGTCCGGCGACCGGGTTGGCGTATTCGGTGGTGGAATCCGCCAAGCGCGACGGCGTGCTGCTGAGCAGGGACGGCCCGTTCGCGAACGTCCTCAAGATCAAGCCGCCGATGGTCTTCGACCAGACAGACGCCGACCGCCTCGTCCAGACCATCGACAGAGCCCTGGCCGCAGCCGAGTAGACCACACGTCGCCTCACACGCGCTGTTCTTCGTCTCCCCCACGCACGTGGGGGAGACGCGTCCGAGCTGATGCTCGGACGCAGAGGGGGCCCGCGCGCGTCCACATCCTCACATGCAAGCTCCCAGAGCCCCCTGCGCTCCTCGCGCGCCTATCCCAACCCTTCGGTCGGGGGAGACGAAGAACAGCGCGTGCGGGGGAGACGAAGAACAGCGCCTGCGGGGGAGACGAAGCGGCGAGCGCCTACGGCCGCTGCTCCCAGTGCCAGGCTGAGGCGATGATGTCGGCGAGGGCGGTGATCTCCGGAGTCCAGCCGAGCACCATACGAGCCGTATCGGCAGCGGCGACGAGTTCGGCGGGGTCGCCGGCTCGCCGTGGCATCTCCTCGACGTTGATCTGAATCCCGGTCACGGATTCGGCGGTCGCGATGACCTCTCGAACGCTCGCACCGTGTCCGACCCCGAGGTTCACGGCAGTGGTCGGTTCGCCACAGCGCAGGTACTCGATGGCGAGCAGGTGAGCAGCCCCGAGGTCGCTCACGTGGATGTAGTCGCGGATCGCCGTTCCGTCCGGCGTCGGGTAGTCCGTGCCGAAGATCTTCATCGGGGTTCCGTTTGCCGCCGCCCGCAGGGCGAGGGGGATGAGGTGGGTCTCGGGATCGTGGCGCTCACGTCTGCGGTCGGTTGCGCCGGCGGCATTGAAGTAGCGCAGGGACACGGCCCGCAGCGGTGAAGCGGCCGATAGGTCTTCGAGCACCAGCTCCATCACCATCTTCGTGTTGCCATACGGGCTGGTGGGCTTGCGAGGGTGGTCTTCCCGGATCGGCAGCTCGATCGGATCCCCGTAGACGGCCGCCGACGAGGAGAAGACGACATTCTCGACATCGGCATCGGCGAGGGTCTCGAAGAGGATGATGCTCTCGCCCACGTTCCGCCGCCAGTACAGGCCGGGATTCTTCACCGACTCGCCGACCGCGATCAGCCCGGCGAAATGGATGCACGTGTCGACGCTGTGTTCATCGATGATGCGGCGGACTGTCGCGGCATCGCCGACGGGAGCCTGATACAGCGGAACGTCGGCATCGAGCTGATCTCGATGGCCCCGGCTGAGATCGTCGAGGACCACGACGCGCTCGCCTCTGACCCGGAGTTGGTCGACAACGACGCTACCGATGAAGCCGGCGCCTCCGGTCACGAGCACACTCATGTCACGTTCTCCTTTCATCGACAAACGGTACCGGTCGGCGCGCTCGAACCCGGGCCCGATGTGAGGTCTCTGCGCCTTCGGGCTACCAGCCGCTGGTGCCGGGGGCGCCCTTGAAAGGCCCGACGATCTCGTTGGTGATCCAACCTCCGTAGAAACGTCCGGGCTGCGGTTGCACCAACTCGCCGTCGAGAAAGCAGGCGTCCACGCGGCCCGGATAGACCGAGACATAGCCGGCGATCGCTTCGTAGCCGGGCCGTGGCGTTTCGTAGCTCCAGCCTGCAGCCGTTGCGGTCACATCTTCGGCGACGAGGTCCCAGTACGCCGCCGTGCCCTTCCATTCGCACACTGTTCGCGTTGCGTTCGGCCGGAGGGATCCGGGCGTAAAGGATTGGGGCGGAACGTAGATGCCGGGAGGGTGGCTCGTCTCGAGCACACGGAGCGCAGCCGTCGTGGTCGCGATCGTGGCTCCGTTCAAGACGATCCTGACCGTTCGGCTCTCCGATTCGACTCGGGGTGGACGTGGGTAGTCCCACACCGATTCCTGGCCGGGTCCGGGAGCAGGTCGTTTCATGGCGCCACAGTATTCGATCGGCGTCGGAATCGCCGATCGTGCACGGATTCGCCCAAGCCCGATGCCGGATCGGAACCCATCGGGTGGTGCAGGGCACTGGCGCGGTTCGGGCTTGGCGGCTTGGCTCTATCCTCAGCGCACGTGCCGACAGCGGCCCGTCGCGTCGTTGGCATTGTCTGTCCGCCGAGCCAGGAGACGCGCCATGATCCTTCTCCACCCGATCCATCGTGATCGTTCCTACGCCGATGCGCGATCCGACGAGGTGATGCGCAAGACCGTCGAGTTCTTTGAGACCAAAGGCAAGGGACGTCTCAGGGAAGACGACCACGGTGCAGTCTGGTACCAGGACTTCATCGACTTCCTGGCGCGCGAGGGCATCTTCGCCACGATGTGTACGCCGTCCGGCTACGGCGCCGAAGACGCTCGTTGGGATTCCTGGCGGATCTGCGAGTTCGCCGAGATCCTTGGGTTCTACGGCCTGCCCTATTGGTACGTGTGGCAGGTGACGGTCCTCGGGCTCGGCCCGATCTGGATGAGCGACAACGAGGCGGTGAAGGAGCGCACCGCCGCGCTCCTGGAGGATGGGGCGATCTTCGCCTTCGGCCTCTCCGAGCAGGAACACGGTGCCGACCTCTACTCCAGCGAGATGACGCTCACGCCGACTGGTGACGGCACGTACCGGGCCAACGGAAGCAAGTACTACATCGGCAACGGGAACCAGGCCGCGCTCGTGTCGACGTTCGGCAAGATGGAGGACACCGGCGAGTACTGCTTCTTCGTCGTCGATCCGCAGCACCCGGCCTACCACCTCGTGAAGAACGTGGTTCACAGCCAGAACTACGTTGCAGAGTTCGCGCTCGCGGACTATCCGATCACCGATGCCGATATCCTCTCTCGCGGAGATGAGGCCTGGAATGCCGCGCTGAACACCGTCAACATCGGCAAGTTCAATCTCGGCTGGGGCTCGATCGGTATATGCACCCACGCGCTCTACGAAGCGGTGCACCACGCCGCCAACCGGTACCTCTACGGCATGGCCGTGACCGACTTCCCCCATGTCCGGCGCCTGTTCACCGACGCCTACGCCAGACTCGTCGCCATGAAGCTGGTGGCAGCTCGGGCCGCCGACTACATGCGGGTGGCATCACCGGATGACCGGCGGTACCTGCTCTACAACCCGGTCGTGAAGATGAAGGTCACGACCCAGGGTGAGGACGTGATCAACCACCTCTGGGATGTGATCGCTGCGAAGGGATTCGAGGCCGACACCTATTTCGAGATGGCAGCGCGCGATATCCGGGCGTTGCCCAAGCTCGAAGGCACCGTGCACGTCAACATCGCGCTGATCGTCAAGTTCATGCAGAACTACTTCTTCAACTCCGTCGACCTGCCGGCGGTCGGCCGTCGCGATGAAGCTGCGAACGACGACTTCCTGTTCGACCAGGGGCCGACCCGGGGGCTCGGTGCGATCCGCTTCCATGACTACGCGCCGGTCTTCGCCCGATTCGACCTGCCGAACGTGGCGACCTTTGCTGAGCAAACCGAGATCTTCAAGTCGATGCTGGTCGAGGCGACGCCGACCGAGGAGCAGGTGAGCGACACCGACTGGCTCCTCGCAGTCGGCGAGATCTTCACACTGGTGGTCTACTGCCAACTGGTGCTCGAGAACGCCGAGATCTACGACATCGACGGCGATTTGATCGACCAGATCTTCGACATCGCCGTTCGGGACTTCTCGCGTTTCGCCGTCGACCTCAACGGACGCGCTGCGACGACCCCCGCTCAGAGCGACTTCTGCCTGCGCATGATCCTCCGGCCGGTGCGTGACGACGAGCGTTCCGACCGCGTCTGGAACAGCTACGTGTACGCCCAGCGCGATGCGTACGAGATGGCGCCCTAGCAAGTAACGAGACACGAGAGACGGATCCCGCTGTG
>JAHEEL010000103.1 GCA_024640745.1 Actinomycetes bacterium | reverse complement strand
ACCGACCTTGCCCAACGCTGCAGCCGTCGATGCCACATCCCGGCCGGGTGCGAGGCCGACGATCTCGCTCTCACCGTCCGCGAGCGCGGCGAACACCAACGCTCGATGCGAAAGGGACTTGTCCCCGGGCACGTTCACACCGGCTCGGAACGGTGTGCCGACCGGCTCGACCGTCCGGACATCCTCACGCACGACGCCCCTCCTCTCCGGCTTCGTACATCGTCCGAATCTCACCGATCGACAACTCGCGATGTTCACCCGGAGCGAGATTCGCATCGCGGATCGGTCCGATTGCCGTGCGCACGAGGCGCTCGATTGGGTGCCCGACGGCGTCGAACATTCGTCGGACGATGCGTTTGCGCCCCACGCCCATGGTGATCTCAATCAGCGATCGGCCCTCCGACTCGTCGATGATCCGGGCGTCTACGGCAGCGGCAGGCCCGTCGTCGAGATCAACGCCGTCGATGAGCCGGCGGATGGTCGCAGGCCTCAGCATTCCGGCGGCCAACACGACGTAGGTCTTGTGAACACCGTATCGCGGATGGGTGATGCGCAGCGCGAGGTCACCGTCGTTCGTGAGCACCATGAGTCCTTCGGAGTCGGCGTCGAGGCGGCCGGCGGGATACACCCGAGGGTTGCGAGGCACGAGGTCGACCACGATGGGCCGCCCGTGCGGATCGCCTGCGGTGCTGACGGTTCCGACCGGCTTGTAGACCAGGTAGGAGGCGAGATCGGGGGCGACCGGCAGCGGAATACCGTCGATCTCGACCGCAGCCGTCGATGGATCGATCTTCTGGCCGAGATGCGCGACCTCTCCGTCGACGGTCACCCGGCCCCGTTGGATGAGCACTTCCGCATGCCGCCGTGAAGTGAACCCTGATCTGGCGATCAGCTTCTGGAGTCGTTCGATGATCCCTCCGGTCGGAAGGGCCGCTCGAGCGTCTCGACGATATCGGCCGGCGGCACGTGGTCGGCGAGCGGCGGGAGATCCTGCGGGCTGTTGATGCCCAGCTTCTCGAGGAACAGGTCCGTGGTCCCGTAGAGCAGTGCCTGCCCGGGGCCGGGAGCGGTGCCGATCTCACGAACCAAGCCGCGCCGTTCGAGCGTGTGAAGGGCTCGTTCGGAATCGACGCCGCGCACCTCAGCGATCTGACCGCGAGATACCGGCTGCCGATAGGCGACCACGGCCAGCGTCTCGAGCGCGGCATTCGAAAGGCGGGTCGCGCGCTCGGAGGCGGCGAATCGCTCGAGGTATGGAAGCATCTCGGCGGCGGTGTAGAACCGCCACCCACCGGCGACACCACGCAGGACGATGCCCGCGTGACGCTCGAGAAGCTCCTGTTCGATGTCGGAAAGCATCCCTTCGACGTCGGCGATCGACACCTCGAGGACTTCGGCGAGTTCCTGCGCCGTGACCGGCGTCTCAGCAACGAACAGAATTGCCTCGACCGCTCCGCGCATCTCGGTCATTCGACGTCGTCTCCTCTCAGAAGCTCGTCCAGCCGCTCGGCGGCGTCCCCTTCGCTGTAGTTGACCACGATTGGGGAACGGCGGTCCTCCTGTGACACGCGCAGGATCCCCCAGCGTGCCAGTTCCAGCAGGCCGAGGAAGTAGGCAACGACCTCGACGGATCGCGAGCAATGCGCCACCAGATCATCGAAATCCGCCTCGACAGCGGCAGCCATGCGGTCCTGGAGATCGAGCATGGCGCCCTGCACCGACGGTAGCTCCATGTCGAGATGATCGATGTCGATGGAGTCGTCGACGTCGGCAAACACTCGATTGGCGATGGCGGCGAGACCGGCCGGATCGACGCGTAGAACGAAATCCGGGGGCGTGGGCGTCACGCCCTCGAGGCCGACCGCACGCGCGATGTGCCGCTGGCTCGCAGCCATGCGATGGGAAAGCACTGCTGCCACATCCTTGAACGTGAGGTTCATCAGCAGGCGCGAAAGCAGGCGATCCCGTTCCTCCGAGAGTGCCAGCTCATCGTCGAGATCGATGGCGCGGTCGTCCGGGAGAAGGTGTCGAGCCTTGAGCTGAATCAACGTCGATGCAATCAGCAGGAACTCGCTGGTGACCGTCAGGTCCATGTCGGTCATCACGTCGAGATACTCGAGATACTCGGTGACGAGATCGGACAGGCTGAGCTCGGTGATCTCGACCTGGTGTGACGTGATCAACTGCAGCAGCAGATCCAGCGGTCCCTCAAAGACCCGTGTCTTCACCTCGTATGTCATCGAAGCCGATGCTATCGCTCCCGTTGCCGGTGCACGAGGAATGGAGGTCACGAGTCGGCCTCGTACAGCACCTTCCATCTCTCGGCATCGGCGCCGTCGATCTCCTCCGTGGAGTGATGGCGGGCAAATTCGACTGCCAAACGCCCGCACCGGGCTGCTTCGAGTTGCAGCGCACCGAGCGGACCGTGATCCCGGTAGGCCCGCATGTCGTTCGTCATGGGAAGCCGGGCAAGGTCGAGGATCGTCGCAATCGACCGCGACACCGGCCCGATGTACGGGCGCCACTTCCCGACGTCGTGCAGGAGGGCGGCCTCTATCGCCTCCCGGTCGTTCGGCAGCTTCTCAGCGACGCGACCGGCGGTATTGACGGCGTGCCGCTGATCGGCGTCACTCTGCAGCCAGAACAGCTCAGCGCAAGCTCCGGAAAGGTGGCCATCGACGAAGTCCTGCTCGGCGGGCCTGAGGGGCCGGGCGAAGACATGCCCGAAGAACCGACGGACGAGATGCCGGACCTTGTTCAGGCGTACCGTCACGAAGCGGCCTTGCACCTCACGCAACGGCGAGCGGCAGGCAGGTACTCGATGCGATCGGGTTCGATCTCCTCGCCGCAGGTCTCGCAGATCCCATAGGTCCCTTCGCCGATCTTGCTCAGGGCCCTGTCGATGCGCTCGAGGCGGATCGTGTGAGTCTCGACGAGGCCGAGGACTTCGGTCCGCTCGGCGGTGACGGCGCCCGCGTCGGCAAAGGCATCCCCGTAATCGACGGAGCCCGTGAGTTCTCCCGATTCGTTCGCGCCAAGGTCCCGCAGCTGTCGCACGACTTTCGCGCGCTCCTCGATGAGGAGCGCCTCGGCAGCTGCGGTATCGATCGTCGCGGTCATCGGGAAACCCATCCTCCTGTTGTGCCCTACCGGGCTCGAGGGTGCGCCATCACGTACACCTCATGAAGGTGATCCGGAGACACACGTGTGTACACCTGCGTGGTACTGATACTAGCGTGACCGAGCATTTCCTGAACGCTTCTTAGGTCTGCGCCCCCTTCCACCATGTGGGTGGCCGCCGAATGGCGCAGAACATGGGGAGAGAGGGAGCCCGGCGCGATCCCGGCGCGGAGGCCGTTTCGCTTGACGATTTCCCACAACCCCTGCCGTGTCAAGGCGGAGCCGCGGGCATTCACGAACAGTGCGTCGCTCCGCTCTCGTTCGCTCAGGAGTTCGAGGCGCACCGGCAGGTAATCGATGATTGCCCGACGTGCGTGGCTTCCCAGCGGTATCAGCCGTTGCTTCGATCCCTTCCCGGTGACGATCACAGTCGACGACTCGAGGTCGAGATCGGGGAGCGTGACCGTCGCGGCCTCGGACACCCGTGCGCCGGTTCCGTAGAGAAACTCCAGGATTGCTCGGTCCCGCCGTCCGAGCGCAGTCGCGGGATCGGGCGCCTCCAGAAGTCGAATGACTTGCTCGACGGCTAACGCCTTCGGGAGACTCCGGGCTTGCCGGGGGACGTCAACGAGGATTGTTGGGTCCTCGTCTGCCATGCCTTCGACCACCAGGAACCGGTGAAAGCCGCGTACTGCGGCGAGCTTGCGGGCGCGCGTCGAGCGGGCGAGCCCCCGATTCGCGAGATCCTCGGCAAACCTCGAAACGTCGGCCCCGGCCCCCGTCCGCTCACGGAAGGCGAAGTAGTCTCCGAGGTCCCGCCGGTAGGCCGAAACCGTATTGAGTGCAAGCCCTCGCTCGGAGCGCAGAGCTCCGAGGAACTCCTCCGCCTCCGCGGGAAGCGGCTTCATGGGCCGGCAGCGAGGACGAGCCCGACGATCGTCTTTGCGTCACGGATCAGGCCGTCGTGAACCAGAGCGATCGCCTCCGCGAGCGGCATGCGCACGATGGTGGCGTGTTCCTCCTCGGCGCCGACGGGCGCCGTCGGAACCTCGACGAGATCGGTGGCCCGGTAGATCGAGATGACCTCGTCGCAGAAGCCCGGTGTGGTGATCAGGTCGGTCAGGTGATCCAAGCGACCGGCGGAGAACCCGACTTCCTCGGCGAGCTCGCGACCGGCCGCCTCGCGACGATCCTCGCCGGGGATGTCCAGCTTCCCGGCCGGGATCTCGAGGAGGTCTTCACCAATCGGGGCGCGGTGTTGCTCGATCAGGAACACATCGCCGTCGAGCACGGGGACCAGCGCGACGGCGCCGGGATGGGCGATGACGACACGCTTGACGACGTCACCTGCGGGCGTCGTCAGCGTGGTCCGCTCCACCCGAAGGAACGCCTCTTCCGCAAGCGTCCGTGCCCCGACCGTGCGGAAAGCTGACACCTCAGCGACCGGACGGGACCGACGCCGCGGCGGATGTATCGACGTCGGCGCCTTTGGCCCGGCGTCGAGCCAATGCGGCGTCGATGAATCCGTTGAACAGCGGATGCGGATCGTCCGGTCGCGACTTGAACTCCGGGTGGAACTGCGAGGCAACGAAGAACGGGTGCGACGGCAGCTCGATGATCTCCACGAGCCGGTCGTCCGGCGAAAGCCCCGAGAAGGCGAGCCCCGCCGCCTCGAACTCGTGCCGGTAGCGGTTGTTGACCTCCCAGCGATGGCGATGTCGCTCATAGATCACCGGCTCGCCGTACAGCTCCGCGGTCAGCGTGTCGGGGCGCAGCTTCGCCGGATAGATGCCCAGACGCATCGTCCCACCAAGATCCTCCACGTCCGCCTGATCCTCCATCAGGTCGATGACCGGATGCCTCGTCGTCGGATCGAACTCGGTGCTGTGGGCACCGGCGTGGCCGAGCACGTTGCGGGCAAGCTCGATGACGGCGCATTGGAGACCGAGGCACAGGCCGAGGAACGGCACATCGGACTCCCGGGCATGTCGGATGGCCTCGATCTTTCCCTCCACACCGCGAATGCCGAATCCGCCGGGGACGATCAGCCCATCGAGGCCGTCCAGATGCGTCGCGGCCAGCAGTCCTTCGACCTCCTCGGCCGGAATCCATCGGATCTCCACAGCGGCGCCGTGCGCAGCAGCCGAATGCCGCAGCGACTCAACGACGGAGAGGTAGGCGTCCGGTAGCTCGACGTACTTGCCGACCAAGCCGATCGTCACCGGTTCTGCCGCACGCTCCATCCGATCCACCATCGCTCGCCAGGCGGCGAGATCGGGCGGTGGTGTCTCCAGCCCGAGCTCGCGACACACCACGGTGTCGAGCCCGGCAGCCTCCAGAGCGAGCGGCACGGCGTAGATGTTGCCCACATCGAGAGCGCTGATCACCGCGTCGGGTTCCACGTCACAGAACAAGCTGATCTTCCGGCGTGCCGGTTCCTCGATCGGCCGGTCGGATCGAACCACGATGACCTCGGGTTGGATACCGCGCGAACGCAGTTCGGCGACGCTGTGCTGCGTCGGCTTCGTCTTGAGCTCCTCACTGGTGGCGAGGTAGGGCACCAGTGTGACGTGGATGTAGCAGACGTTCTCGTGTCCGACGTCCTTGCGGATCTGCCGAATCGCCTCGAGAAACGGCAGACTCTCGATGTCGCCGACGGTCCCGCCCACCTCGGTGATGACAACGTCGACGTCAGCACTCTGCCCGAGCTTGCGGATCCGCGCCTTGATCTCGTTCGTGATGTGCGGGATCACCTGAACGGTGGCTCCGAGGTAGTCTCCGCGCCGCTCCTTACGGATCACGGATTGGTAGATCGAGCCCGTAGTCACATTCGAGTCTCGGCTGAGATGGACGCCCGTGTAGCGCTCGTAGTGGCCGAGGTCGAGGTCGGTCTCACCTCCGTCGTCGGTGACGAACACTTCCCCATGCTCGAACGGATTCATCGTGCCGGGGTCGACGTTGATGTAGGGATCGAGCTTCTGGATCGTGACCCGGAGACCGCGAGTCTCGAGCAGCCGACCTAGGGAAGCGGCAGTGATGCCCTTGCCCAGACTTGAGGTCACCCCACCGGTGACGAATACGTGCTTGGTCAAGTTGCACTCCACCTCGGAAGGCCGCAGCATACCGAACCCGAATCCGCGAGCGCACCTTTCGGCGTCAGGCAGTGTGTGCGAGCTTCAGCAGCTCCATGGCATGAGCGCGACCCCGCTTGCTGTCCGGCAGACCTGCAAGCATCCGCGACAGCTCTTCGAGTCGCTGCTCGCCTTCGAGACGTTCCACGCTCGCCACGTTGCCGTTGCGACGGACGACGAAGTGGCTATCGGCGAAGGCAGCAACTTGCGGGAGGTGGGTCACGCAGAAGACCTGCCGATCTGCGGCCAGCGCTTGGAGCTTCCTCGCCATCGCCAAGGCGGTCTCCCCACCCGTGCCGGCGTCGATCTCGTCGAACGCGACCACGGCGACATCTCCGGCGCCCGCAGCAAGCCTGAGGGCGAGGATCAGTCGGCTCAACTCGCCTCCCGAGGCCACCTTCGAGATCGGTGCCGCCTCGAGGTCACGGTCGGATGCGAACTGGAGTACCACCTGGTCGCCGCCGTCGGGGCCGGGATCGCGACGCGTGATGTCGAACTCCACGACAGGTTCGGAGAAGCCGAGATCGCGGAGGTGCTTCACGGCTGCCGCTGCTATCCGGTCCCCGGTGTCCCTCCGAGTACGGTGGACCTTCTCTGCGGCGGCGTCGACGGCCCGCTGCGCCTCGGCCAATTGCTCGTCGATCGCTCCGGCCTGGCCGAGCAGTCCTTCGATCTCGGTCGCTCGACGCTCCGCCGCTGCTCCATGTTCGATCACCGACTCGAGATCATCTCCGTATTTCCGGCGAAGGTTCGAGAGCAGCGCGAGTCGCTGTTCGATGCGATCGAGCTCCCCCGGCTCGTGCTCCAGATCGGCAACTGCCCGCGCGATCCCCACCCTGAGCTCGTTGAGGACTTCGGCCGCTTGGTCGGTGAGGTCCGCGAGGCTGCTGAGCGACGGGTCGGTGCGCGCCGCAGCTCGCATATCCCGACCGGCTCGTTCGATCGATCCGACTGCCCCGTCGTCCCCGATTGCCGCGCTCGCGGCGCCCAGGCGTTCCCGCAGCTCCTCCGCGTTCCGGAGTCGGCCGACGCGCTCGGCCAGTTCCCGATCTTCGCCGCTGGAGAACGCCGCAGCCCCGATCTCGTCACGCTGAAAGCGGACCATGTCGAGCTCCCGCTCGAGTGCCCGGCGATCCCCCCCGAGCGCGGCGGCCCGCTCGACGACCTCGCGGAATCCGCTCCAAGCCTCCGCGTAGCTTTCTAGCTCCTGCTTCCCCTCCGGCCCCATGACGTCGTCGAGCATTCGCCGCAAGGCTCGCGGATCACTCAACACCGTACGATCATGCTGACCCACCACGTCGAGGACGCCCGTCAGAGCCTCGGCCAGATTCCCAGCCGTCGCCAGGCTGCCATCGATCGTCGCCCTGGAGCGCCGCACGTCGACTCGGCGTCCGAGGACACGCTCTCCGGCTTCGCCGAGGAATCGTGCCTCCACCACCGTCTCGTCGCCGCTCGGCCCGATTTGGTCCTTCCGCGCTTGCTCGCCGCGAAGCAAGCGCAACGCGCCGAGGAGCAGGGTCTTGCCGGTGCCGGTCTCTCCGGAGATCACCACGAGGCCGGGACCCGGTTCGAGATGCGCGCTCGGGATCAGCCCGAGGTTGCGGACCGTCAGTTCGTCAAGCATGGGCGAGGCCGAACTGGTGGCGCACGGCCTGAGGGAACGGGTGGGTGTCGAGCGTGAGAAACCGGGCGCTTCGCTCACCCCGGACCACCACGATGCGGGCCCCGGGTGCGACGGTGGCAATCTCGCGTCCGTCGACGTTCACGCGCGCAGGTCGGTCGATCTCCACCGTCACCGCAATCTCCGAGTCGGGCGACACCACGAGGCTGCGAGAGAGCAAGCTGTGCGGTGC